>JANMMV010000804.1:0-7236 GCA_031373565.1 Saprospiraceae bacterium | reverse complement strand
GGGGCATTTTTATTATAATACTTCCTCTCCAAAATGGCTTTTGGGGCATCATCAGCCCATTGACGATCACATTTTTGTTGCTCTATGTGTCGGGAATTCCAATGCTGGAATCTAAATACAAAGATAACGTGGCCTTCCAATCGTATAAACGCAGGACGAGCGCGTTCTTTCCTATGCATCCTAAAGGTGAATAAGTATTGATTGTCTGGCATAATTGTTAGGATAAATACCATCTTTGCACGACCTTTCAAATTTTTCAATTCAATAATCAAACAGAATCAGCATCAATATGGAATTACTTTCAAATCCAGAAATTTGGATTTCATTCTTCACCCTTTGTCTTCTTGAAATAGTTTTAGGCATTGATAACCTTATATTTATCTCAATCATCGTCGATAAATTGCCCGCGGACCGGCAAGAATATGCACGTAAGTTGGGATTGTCCTTAGCTTTGGTGATGCGTATTGCGCTATTATTTTCAATTTCTTGGGTAATGGGTTTGAAAAACGATCTATTTCAGATTCGCAACTTTGGTATTTCGGGAAGAGATTTGATACTAATTTTAGGTGGCTTATTTTTAATGTTCAAAAGTGTCAAAGAAATACACGAAAAAGCTGAAAATATGGACGGCAAAGAAAAAGAATCAAGCCGTAAAATCAGTTTTAGAGCTACCATTATTCAAATTATTCTGCTAGATATAATCTTCTCCCTTGATTCTGTCATTACGGCGGTTGGGATGGTCGATGAGATAAGTGTTATGATCGCTGCCGTTATTGTTTCAATGATTATTATGTTTTTGGCTGCGAACTCTATTAGTGCTTTTATAAATAATCATCCGGCCATTAAGATTTTAGCCTTAGCGTTTTTAATTATGATTGGGATCGCCTTGATTGCTGAGGGGCTTGATTTTCATATTCCTAAGGGTTATATTTATTTTTCGATGGCATTTGCATTTATGGTTGAAGTCATTAATATAAATCTAGGTACACGAAAAGGAAGTACCTAATGTGTGCATAACAAAGTGCACAAAAATAGGTCGTACCTGCGGCACTCAAATATAAGCTATTGTTAAATATCAACGGATTAAAATCCGTCTTTAACATAAATCGATGCTCCGCATCTTAAAAAAGGTGCAATTCGCATACACGTATTGCACATATGAATAACATATTGCACATAAATAGGTCGTACCTACGGCACTCAAATATAAGTTATAGTTAAATTTCAACGGATTAAAATCCGTCGTTAACATAAAGCGATGCTCCGCATCTTAAAAAAGGCGCAATTTGTTTTCACACGTAGCTAATCCAGTCGACCATATTTCATTAGTTCGTCATCTTGGCGAACACTTTGCAGCATGCAAAAGCAAAGTGTTGGATAGTGAAATGTGCTCTTAATACAAATTTTATTCATAATTATGTAAGGCAACATGATATCAAATGGACTACGTTTGTGCTATGCTACATTTGACTTTAAGTCTACAGAAATGACCCAGATATATACTATTGAAGGCATAACTAGGGCCAGCTGTGAAGTAACGGTCTGAGACAGTGTTATGGGACATGCAAGCCAGCTATTTTTTCAATATAAACGCAGTGGAACAATTGAATACATAAAAAACTTATACATATTTAAATTTAACGTGTTGAGCTATTAAGCTGCCAAAGCATGTTTGGTTTTGTTGATTGGATTTCCATTGACTAAATTGACTAGTTGCTTGAATGTTTTGGCACATACTTTGGTAATTATTCTTGTGTATAATCCTTCAAATCTTTTTGCATAGTTTTCTTTTATTCTGAATTCATCACAATATTGTGAAAACACCACTTCTATTGTTTTGCGAATTATTTTTTGACTATGCGGATATTTTTCAAAGTCTTTTTGGTTTCGTCGATAGGGTATATTTAATTGTAACGAGAGGTCTTCAAATAAACTTAATTGTATAGCTTTTCCTATATATCCTCTGTCCCCAAGCAATTCACTGCCAGATAAATGAGTATCCGTTTGATCTAATAATTTCAGAAAATAGTTGTCGTGAACACTTGCACTTGTAATTAACATATCTTTGTAAACACCTGATTTACTAACGATTAAGTGAAATTTGTACCCTATAAACCAGCCGCCCATTGCAATATTATAGCTTTTATTGGCGACTACTTCATCTTTATGTGAGTCTCTACATGCCTTTGATGTGTGCTCTCTCGAAATTTTACAAGTAGGTATCGGCATTGAATCAATTATCAGTACTTCGGAGCCTATTGAATCATGGATTATCTCAGATAAATCAACCAAGCATTTCGAGGTAATTGAAACTAATCGTTTCCTTCGGAGATTGTACTTTGTTCTATGAATTAGCGAAGCAAACATATCTGGATAATCAGTTTTAAGCTTCGTCCATAACAGATTTTCTGAATCAATCTCTAAGCATTCCGCTGTAATACTAAGGCTTATAATTTCCAAATCGGTCATCTTTGGTGGATTTGGATACATTCGAGTATTCTCACCATAAACAAAATAATCTTTGGTGTAGGTTTGTAGGTATTCTTTAACTTTGTCGTATATTGCCTTCAGATCGTGCATATTGGTATATTTAAGAATCGTTGAATAATTCACTAATATACTGATTTTCAATAATATGTACGATCTTTTTTCCATCTTTTTTAATAGCTCAACACGTTACCAGTAAACTCTTAATAAACGATGCAATTATTGATTTTATCAGATTCGAAGATTTTAAAACGGGAGAATACCTTTATGGAGCATTTGTTCTAACAAGAAATGATGGCTTAAATTTTATAAAATTATTTTATGAGAAACAATTTGTTGAATTAATACAAAATATCAAAACTAGTAAGGATTTGACAGCTTTACTTTATAAATATGTTGAAAGAGGTTCGAATCCAATAGAATCCGATAAGGATAAACAGTTACTTGAAGTAAGTTCTCTCTATCACAATGTTTGGCAACCAATAAGCCAATATTTGCAAGAAAATAATAGAGTTTATTACTCCTGTGATGGACTTATTCACAATTTTGCTTTACATGCCATTCCACTTAGCCCTAAAACATATGTAACAGATAGTTTCACTTTAATTCAGTTAACATCATTAAGCAGTTTTACAGAAGAGCTTAATTCAAAAATAAAACTTGATTCTGTATTATTAATTGGAGACGTAAATTATGGATTAACTACCGATACACTGAATAAAGAACGTACGAAAGGAGTAGTGTGGCCATTTCTTCATCATACTTCAGATGAAATATCAAATATTGCTAAATCAACACAAAAGTTTGGTGTGAGGCAAAAAAAACTGATTGGCATGGATGTTACCAAAAAGAACATTATAAGTCAATCCATAAACAAGAGATTAATTCATATAGCTTCACATGGATATTTTAATATTGATAAGTTTCTAGTCACTTTACCTACATATGATGCTAACGACATTAGTAAATCAATGAAAAATAGTGGGATTGTTTTATCAAATGCAAATCTGGAAGGAGTTAATGGTTATCTTTCTTCTGAAGAGATTAGTGAATTAGATCTTTCAGAAACCGAACTAGTGACATTGTCTGCCTGCGAATCAGGTCTGGGGAGAGTTTATGAAAACGAAGGCGTTTATGGCATGAAAAGGGCATTCAAAATTGCAGGTGTTCACTATATTATTATGAGCTTGTGGCCCATAGATGATAAAAAAACAAGTAATTTTATGACTCATTTCTATGAACTATACCTAGAACAAAAAATGAATATAGAGGACGCATTTAATAAAACACAAAGATACTATAAGAATGAATATGGTAATCCTACAGAGTGGGCAGGTTTTGTAATAATTAAATAAACATTAAAATGATCAGAAACATATTAACAATAACAATAATAGCATTATTTCTGCAAAATGCGAAAGGTCAATGCAATAGAGCAGCCGACTCTTTGGCTTTAGTAGAATTCTATCTAAACACTGGTGGACCAAACTGGGCAGATAATACAAATTGGCTTGTTCCTGGTAAAGCAATAAATACTTGGAAAGGTGTACTTGTAAATTCTAACAACTGCGTTTGGTTTTTGTCCTTAGGAAGTAATAATCTAGTAGGTTCATTGGATGTAGGATTACATAAGTTAAAAGGTTTAGAGTATTTGAATTTATTTGATAATCAACTAATTGGCGAAATTCCAAAATCTATTGAAAGTTTATCACAACTATCGACTTTTACACTTTCAAGCAATAAATTTACAGGACAGCTACCACCAGAGATTAGATTACTCAACCAGTTGAAAAACCTTTCATTAGATAACAATTTATTATCAGGTCCAATTCCTACAAGCTTGTTTGAGCTATCAAATCTACAAACATTAAATTTATCACGAAATAATTTTTCCGGAATTTTATCAAATGAAATCACAGCCCTTAGTGACCTGGAATTTTTCGATGTAGGATATAATAATTTTGTAGGAGCTATTCCAGATGATTTGGGTACTTTATCTAACTTAAAATCTCTTGATTTATCAAATAATGGTTTCAGTG
Source organism: Saprospiraceae bacterium (assembly GCA_031373565.1). Classification (GTDB taxonomy): domain Bacteria; phylum Bacteroidota; class Bacteroidia; order Chitinophagales; family Saprospiraceae; genus OLB9. The sequence continues at coordinate 2,710 of JANMMV010000804.1, read as the reverse complement.
GCTCTATTCCGTCGAATCTTAGATTTTTAGTTAATTTGGAAGATTTATGGCTACAATCAAATAGGTTTAGTGGTCACATTGACTCGTTCATAGGAGATTTTGGCAATTTGAAAGTACTCAATTTAGCAGGTAATGACTTTTCAGGAGAAGTAAATGTTGATTTAGATAAATTTGAACAAATGCAGTATTTGGATCTATCCCATAATAATTTTACAGGTATATTACCTAGGAATGTTAATAAATTGGCAAATATTATCAGACCCATTGATTTTTCTAATAATCAATTTGTATCACCTATCCCAATGGATTTAATTCAAAGTAAGGGTATTTTTATTGATAATAACAATTTTACGTTTAAAGATATATTAAAGTATGATTCTTTAAATCCTGGAAGTGCATTCTTTTATTACAGTCGTCAAAATCAATTTTATACAGACACCATATTGAACGCTATTGCAGGACAAGACTTTATTATTGATTTAGAAATCGATTCTTTAATACCAGACAATGAGTATAAGTGGAGAAAAAATGGCAATCAGAATTGGGTTCCAAACGTGATTAACAATCCTAATAGTAATAAACTAATATTTCCTAGTGTTTCACTATCTGATGTGGCAACTTATGATGCTAGAGTTACCAATTCAAATTTCTCTTCGGTTGTCCGGCTGCAAAGCAGTAATATCGGATTACGGGTGTGCAATCGATTAAATGATTCTCTTGAACTTGTAAAGCTTTTTACTGGTACTTCTGGCAGTACATGGATCAATAATCTGAATTGGTTAAATGTAGACATTCCAATACAATCGTGGTATGGAATAGTAGTCGATGAAAATGGGTGTGTTAATAAAATTGACCTTTCAAATAATAATTTACAAAATCAACTACCAATATTAGACCTGAATACCTTAGATACATTGATATTAAGAACTAACAATTTGACAGGACCAATACCTAACTTAAAGATACCTTTCATTAAATATTTAGATTTATCTGAGAATGCTTTCACTAGTAATCTACCAATAATTTTATCTACTTGGATGAAGCTTGTAAATCTAAATTTAAGTTCGAATAACTTATCAGGTATTATTCCACCAGATATTGGTGATTTATGCGATCTTGAGGAATTAAGATTAAACAATAATAATTTTATAGAAGAGTTACCAGTTGAGTTAACCCACCTTCAAAATTTGAAAATTGGGTTTGTAGATTTTAGTAATAATAACATTGATTCATTAAAGCAAAAAATTGCATTCTTTTGCCCATTTGGTGATAACATACTAAGCAGTAATCCTAGTTATGATCGATTTTTAGGGATATGTAATATTGCCTGTGCTGGTTCAGAATGGGATAGTTTAAATATCTATACGTGGATAAAAGATAGTATATTATCATTGGAAATGAAATATTGTAATTCTGGATTATGCAGATTAGATATGGGATATGCAAATGTAAGAAACGTAAAAGTTATCTATACAAGAATCACCTGTTTTGACAACTCGAATTCAGATATGTATACTGTCATTACTAAGTTTTATGATTGTGGCGGAAATGTATTAGAAAGTATCATATTGGATTCCGATGGGACATTTACTAGTTCAGGGGCTATCTTATACGATGAATACATAGCCTTAAATTTTGACATTAGAAGGGCATGTGGCTCTAATTTTGATAAGTCTACCAACGTCAACGAAATATTTGATGAAAGTAAAAGTAGCTTTTTTAGTATTTACCCCAATCCGACACTTGGTTTATTAAAGTTTAAGTTTCAGGAAGACATGAAAATTCAAACAATGACAATGTATGACGTGAATGGTAGGCAATTGAAGTTCAATTTCGTATTGGAAAATGGTGAAGTCAATATAACGATATATGATCAATATAAAGGGTTAGGAATCGTCAAAATAGCAGGAAAAAGTACTGTTTATTTAGCAAAAGTGTTGATAATTTAATAAGATTTAAATGATTAATAAAATAATGGTTTTTTTGTCAAGAAATATATTGAATACCGAAGGTGTATATTGAAAAGAGGAATTGCACTCCTAATTTTTAAACGAATGACTTCTTAACAAAGTTAGCTATGTATTTCCTTTTGCGTTATAACATCAATTCTGGATTAATCATAAGCGGAAAGGCTCGGTCAGATCAGTAGCGCGAAATAAAAGGGATGAGTATCGTTGTTGGTGAAGTACGTTGACGATGCCAATGAGAATAGATGCAAATATGAAATCACATCTGAGGCATAAAAAAGACGGATATCATCCCGCGTCCTACATGCCTCGTACTGATTCTGATAACTACCTGTTATCACATGATGATGGCAACCACCTCAGCTTCCTTCATGCCAGCATATGCACAAAACTCAGAGATAGTTAGTGGTTGAAATGACTCCTTGCCGATTTTGTCCTTTATTTTTTTCATTTTGATTCTGGCTGATTTCTCAGAAAAACCATAAATGACAGCTACATCTTTCGGATAGATAATGTATCGTCTCCTTCTCGAGGGCTCCATGACCTATATTGTTTAATGGTGAAAAAAAAGTTGGTATATCAAATGTTTAGTTTAACTATTATCGGGGGCTCTTTACTTGCGCTTCTGGTGCTTTTCAGGTAATCGCTGTGTGCTTGTTGTGTGCTTGTTGTGTGCTTGATGTGTGCTGTAAGTGTGCTATAAGTGTGCTATAAGTGTGCTGTAAGTGTGCTATAAGTGTGCT
>JANMMV010000790.1:0-4714 GCA_031373565.1 Saprospiraceae bacterium | reverse complement strand
CTTGGGATATTATAAGTTACCATCTCCTGACGACGTCGCACATAATAAATATGGTATGCCTAGCTATAGCCAAACAAATCTTGATGTCAATTATGTTTTTGGTGAAAAATGGAAGGGTTTTGACTTACATTTTCTTTATGCTTACAAATTCAACCAAGCCAAACAGCTTCTTAGTCAAAATCAAATTTTCAATAAAGTGGACATGGGCAATCTCAATCTTATTGCAAATTTTCATTTTTAAAAAACCAAAATTTTCAATAATCAACTGTCAGCTTTAGGAAAAGTAACGTGCGTCCTGCAACGATGTGATGAGCAATAAACAAAACGAATTTTAAGATTAAAGTCATATTTTTTTCTCTTTGTAACAATAGTCACAATCAAAAGCAAAATACAATCGTAAATTTGCATCATCATTAAAAATCACATACTATGCAAGTAGAACAAATTTATACAGGATGCCTAGCACAAGGTGCATATTACATTACTAGTAATGGCGAAGCTGCAATAATAGACCCACTTCGGGAAACACAACCTTATTTAGATAGGTTAACAAGAGATGGAGTAAAATTGAAATTTATTTTTGAAACACATTTTCACGCTGATTTTGTGAGTGGACACGTCGATTTGAGCAAAGCTACAAATGCACCAATCGTTTATGGACCTAATGCAGCTTGTGCATTTGAATGTATATCTGCAACTGATGGGCAAATCTTTGAAGTGGGTGATATTAAGATAAAAGTACTACATACACCAGGCCACACAATGGAAAGCAGTTGCTTTTTATTGATAGATGAAAATGGTGTTGAGCATTCCTTATTTAGTGGCGATACGCTATTTATTGGTGATGTAGGCAGGCCCGATCTTGCACAAAAAGCAGCAACGATGACGCAAGATCAGTTAGCGGCTATTCTCTATCATTCATTACGAGATAAAGTTATGACCTTGCCTGATGACGTCATTGTCTATCCAGCTCACGGTGCTGGTAGTGCGTGCGGCAAGAATATGAGTAAAGAAACCATAAGTACTATTGGAAAGCAAAAAAGCGAAAATTATGCTTTGCGTGCTGACATGACTGAAGCTGAATTTGTCAAAGAAGTTACAGATGGCTTACTACCACCACCTGCTTATTTTGGTGCTAATGTAGCGATGAATAAAAATGGTTACGAGAGTTTCGAAACCGTTTTTAATAATGGTATGAGAGCTTTAAGTGTTGATGAATTTGAAGTCGTTGCGGAAAGTGCCGGAGCATTAATTCTAGATACAAGAACTAGTGGAGATTTTTGCAAAGGCTTTATACCGCAATCTATCAACATTGGTATTAAAGGCGATTTTGCGCCTTGGGTTGGCGCAATGATAGGCGATGTAAAACAAGCTATAATTTTAGTAACAGAACTAGGGCAAGAAGAAGAAACCGTTACCCGATTAACAAGGGTAGGTTTCGATAATATCATCGGTCATTTAGACGGTGGTTTTGATGCTTGGAAAAATGCGGGTAAAGAAATTGATACAGTAAATAGAATTACGGCCGAGCAGTTTGCAACAGAAGTAAAGATTGGCGAAAGCAAAGTAGTAGATGTACGTAAACAAAGCGAGTATAGTGCAGAGCACGTAGATGAAGCCTATAGCCGACCATTGGCTGAAATAAATGACTGGGTAAAAGATGTTAATCCTAATGAACATTTCTATATGCACTGTGCAGGGGGTTATAGAAGTATGATCGCAGCTAGTATTTTACAAAGCCGCGGATACAGAAACTTTACAGAAATAGAAGGTGGATTTAAAGATATAGCTGCAACCAACGTACCTAAAACAGATTTCGTTTGTCAAAGTAAATTAACCACAGCAAATTAGTACTTGGCACAAAATAAATTATAATAAATAAAGTTTATATAAAATATTATGGGATTTTTTAGCAGCCTTTTTGGAGGCAGTAACAACAATGATGCAGCGAAACAAGCAATAGAAAATGGTGCCTTCTTGGTAGATGTACGTGGCGAGGATGAGTTTGCAGGAGGAAGTGTTAAAGGTGCAGTAAATATCCCTTTAGATAAGCTAGAACGCCAGCTAGCAAAGTTTAAAGGCAAAGAAAATATCGTCGTTTTTTGTCGAAGTGGCAATCGAAGTGGACAAGCAAAATCCATACTAGAACAAAATGGTTTTGCTAATGTAATCAACGGTGGTACTTGGCAAGATGTAAATAGTTTAATCATTCAATAAAATCAATATTATGACAGCAAACATGGGTTCAACAGACAAGTTCATTCGTTTAGGCTTAGCAGCTTTAGTGGCAGTCTTATATTTTTTAAATTTAATTACTGGAACAGTAGCAATAGTACTAGGCGCATTAGCAATTGTATTTGCGCTGACTAGTTTGATTAGTTTTTGTCCACTATACTTACCATTTGGAATTAACACTTGTAATAAAAAGTAGATGAAAGACGAATTGCAGTGTTGTGTTTCAGCATGCGAAAGGCCATTAGATAAATCTTATTGGGATCATCAGTATATTACAAATACGGTTGGGTGGGATTTGGGCGAAGTATCGCCACCTATCAAAACCTATTTTGATGCAATTTCCTTCAAAGATGCAAAAATTTTAATACCGGGATGTGGTAATACCTATGAAGCTGAATACCTTTTGGAACTGGGTTTTACTGATATTACTGTGATAGATATTGCACCAACATTAGTACAAAAATTGCAAGAAAAATTTGAACATATACCCAATTTAAAAATAGTTTTGGGCGACTTTTTTGAGCATCAAGGTAGTTATGATTACATTATAGAGCAAACATTTTTTTGCGCATTACCACCGACGATGCGCCAGCAATATGTACACAAAATGCATCAGTTATTAAGCGATAATGGAATGTTAATTGGCTTGCTATTTAATAGAACATTTGACCAAGGCCCACCATTTGGTGGAAGCAAGTCAGCATATGCATCTTTATTCAAAGGTGCCTTTCATTTTTTACAAATAGATACAGCTACAAACTCTATAGCAGAAAGAGCAAATTCAGAATTATTTATTGAATTCAAAAAAAATAATGATGTAGTAGTAAAGCTCTATCGATTTGAAGGAATTACCTGTAGTGGTTGTATGGATACTATCGCAAGTAATTATTTGACAATTCCTTTTGTGAAAAATGCAAGCTTCAATACAGCTTTTAATGAACTCCTATTAGTAAGCAGTCAGGAGATTCCTGTTGAACTGTTGCAACAAGCCATTGCCTATGATGCAAAGTATAAAATAGTAGAAGTTGCCTAGTTTTTAATTTTACTAAATGATGGTATGAAAACCACTTGTATCTTTCGCATTAGAACATGATCAATTATTAATTTCAACCCAAGAATCATTTTATCTTTATTTCTGAGATGGAAAAGTTAGAGCCCAAATTACAGTACTTAATATTGCTTAGCCGTTTGCTGATAGCTATTTTCATCATGATTATTTTATTGATTGTCTTCGCATTACTAAGAGATGAGATCATAGATATATACTCTGTTTCGGACGAAGAAAAATCAATTGCAAAGGCTACTCTACGCAACGACTCTATTCATCAGGTCTATCTCAAACTTTGGAAATCTCCAGTTATTTCTAAAGAGATGGAAGATAAAAATCGCTTGTCATTGATCCAATACGGTAAAAAGCTCATCCAGCATACGTCAAAATATCTGGGTCCAAATGGTACAGTAGCTCAGATAAGTAATGGTATGAATTGTCAAAATTGCCATCTCGATGCAGGTACCAAACCATGGGGAAATAATTATGGCGGCGTCTTTTCTACCTACCCTAAATATAGAGCACGTAGTGGGTCAAAAGAAGACATCTATAAGCGTATCAATGATTGTTTTGAGCGCAGTCTCAATGGAAAAGCACTCGATGAGTCATCTCGAGAAATGCAAGCTATCAAAGTCTATATTGAATATGTCGGTAGTAATGTACCAAAAGATACTATCCCCAAAGGTTCTGGAATATATAAATTGCCATATCTAGACAGAGCAATTGACCCTTTGAAAGGTGCACAAGTTTATCAAACCAAATGTATGAGTTGTCATCAAGCCAATGGTGAAGGGACACTTAATGTGAATGGTACCGAGTACATATATCCACCTTTGTGGGGTAAATCATCCTATAATCATGGTGCGGGACTATACCGTATGAGTAGGTTAGCTGGCTATGTGAAGTACAATATGCCGCTGGGAGCTAGTTATTACGATCCACAGCTTACTGATGAGGAAGCGTGGGACGTTGCCGCATACATTAATTCTCAACCGAGACCTACAAAAGATCTGTCAACAGACTGGCCAAAAGTGGGAGAAAAACCTGTTGATCATCCTTTTGGGCCCTATTCTGATGCTTTTTCGCAAAATCAGCATAAATTTGGACCTTATCAACCCATTGAAAAATTTAAAAAAAGTAAAAAGTAAGCATTATGAAGATCATTCATTTTTTAGTATTGTGTATGTTCCTATTCGTATCTGCAGAAGTAGCTGCACAAAAAAAGCATAAGGTCGTTTTCCAATTTACAAATGCGGTCGATACGATGCAACAAAAAGCATTCACTCGACAGTTATTCAATTTATTAGAGCATTGGCCTACGGCGAAAATTGAAGTTGTCGTTTACAATCAAGGCATCGGATATTTGATGACAAAAAACAGCAGGCACGTAGAAGAGATCAAAAAATTAAAAGAAATGGGCGTTGATTTTGC
>JANMMV010000782.1:0-3821 GCA_031373565.1 Saprospiraceae bacterium | reverse complement strand
GCTTTGACTTATTTTCATATAGTCAACAAATATCAATTAATGCGGTCGAATGTAAGCCACGTAGATGTCAAACCCATTTCCGAAAACATGAAAGTTAAAGTGGCGTCAAGTAGTTCTAAATCAGTCGTTTTAACTACTTTTGAAGTGTATAGAAGTTTTTAGACGTACTGACGTTGTGTGCTATGTTATAACGACCAATCAAATTGGTAAAATAATATGTCGACAAATACATTTGACTTTTTTGGCGGAGACTTTGGAAAATGGAAAGTTATCCATATGAAACCTATTTGTGGACTACCCTTAGAAACGGTAAAATACATTGACATCTTGCCAAATTTGACCAACAATCTAAATAAAGGCGTTTGGACGCTAACAGGCTTCACAAGCAATGCTCGATATGCAGAAAAAGACGAACGGGAAAAACTTATTGCTGTTCAATCTGACTTAGGACGACCATTTGCAACTTTGGCAGCCCCCTAAATCCTATTCGCAAGACAGAATCTTGGTGGACAATGGCACAAGACGAAAGGAGAAAAATATTTGAAACTAGATCACATCACACAGAAACGGGACTTAAATATTTACCTGCCATTTCTCGCAGACTTTATCATTGTAGAGACATAGGACAACCATTTGACTTTTTGACTTGGTTTGAATATGCGCCACAAGACTCCGATATATTTGAAGAACTTGTAAAATCTCTTAAAGAAACAGAAGAATGGAAATACGTGGACAGGCAAATAGACATAGGACTGATTAAAGTATGAAAAACATAAACACAACATCTAAGACTCGATTTTCTACGCCATAGTCACGCTGTAGCAGTGATAAACAATGGCAGACCGTTTGGCACGAAGTGCCTAGAATGAAAACTCCATTTAACCCTGCCCATCCGCTTCGCTTTTCCTTCACTAAATCGTAATTTCGTATCACGATATTACATCGCCTTTTTCAGTAATCACAAACCCAAAATCAAAGAGAATCCATGCCTAAACTAAAATGCCCCTGCTAACTTAATTGCAGGGGCATTGTAAATAATTTGAATAAAGATCTTTACGTCTACTTGACTATAATAATTCTGTGTCTTTGGATTAATTTGCTTTCCGTTTCCATACAAATCTGGTAAACACCGGCTGGCAAATGATCTACATCAATGTACAATGTTTGCGCATTTTCGCTGTTAACGTTTACATTCTGCCCAACCACTCTACGACCATTTACATCATAAATCCAAAACGCAGTGCTGCCATTTTCACCATTCAATTCATAATCAACTGTGATTTGATTTACGGCAGGATTTGGATGAACAGAAAATGAACTTTCCTTTTTACTACGTTGGTCTGTGATAGATAATTCCTGCGTTTCTCCAGAAACCCCAATTGGAGCAGAACCTGACGATATTTGGCAATTGTTGTCGTTGCGATTCCATACAACATTAAACTCTGAATTGACCTGATGACCTATAAATAGACCTGTCATCTCTGTCTTTGTTGACCCACCTAAAGCGTTTAAAGATCTAAGGGTGTATATGTTCGCATTGACTCTACATCCTTGAGCGACAGTTGCATTAGCATCTACATACATTGTTACTAGGTTGCTGCTTCCAACATTGACGGAAGTGTTCTGGCCCAAAGTCACAACGCCTTTAACTAGCAAAGAAGTATTTTGACGGAAATTTATCCGTGAACCGATGCCAGAGATAATTTGCTTCACTTTTACGTTGGAATTTCCACCAAAAATAACTGTTGCATTGTTACCTATTTTGATATCACCATAACTATTTAACGTAAGCGTAACCGTCGCATTATTAGGAATTGAAATACTATTGTAAGTTGGACCCGATGAGTATGGATATGACGGCAATATTGAATAATTGACGTTTCCTGATATAGGATTTTGTACTACACTGTTGTTTGATACATATAGATTAGGCGTTTTAACAAATGTTAAGCCACCGCTTACAGTTGTGCCTCCTTCTACCTGTATAGTTCCTTGCGTTGAATGCGTACCTACACCTCCTGAATTGACCGTACTTCCATTCAGACCAACATAATTGTCAGCGATAATGGTATATGCCGCAGCTAACTCAGGATCTGGGCCAACATTTACGATGACAAGAAAAGTACAAGATGAACTTCCACACGAATTCGTTGCTGTAGCTGTAACTTGGGTATATCCGGGTTGGAAAAATGACCCAGGCGGAATCGAGTAGGTTATAGTTGCGGGAGGAAACAAATTACTTTGTACTGTTGCAGCATAATTTACAAAAGCACCACATAAGCCTTGCGTATTGTTAACAATAGTTAATCCAGGACATGTGATAATAGGAGCACTTCCTTGTATCGTTGTTGTGAATGAACAAGTTGACGAATTTCCTGCTGCATCAGTAACTCTAAAAGTACTAACATACGCACCTGGCGAGAGAACTGCACCGCTTGCAAAACCTGCAATTTGAGTTGTCACTGGATTTGGACAGTTATCCGTCCCTAATGGAGCAGTATAGGTTACCATTTTGGTACAAGTAGCCGCATCAACGCTCAAGGATATGTTTGGTGGGCAAACAATGGCTGGTGCAATATTATCTACTACCGTGATGGTAAATGAACATGTGGCTGTACTACCATTACTATCTGTTACCCTAAATGTATTTGTTGTAGCGGTACCAACATTGACTACTGTATTTGGTGGTACACCTGCAATCTGTACGGTTGTAGGATTAGGACAATTATCACTACCCACTGGTGCAGTATAAGGAACGACAGCGGAACACAAGCCTGGGTCTACATTTCTAATGATATTAGCGGGACAAGTTATTGTTGGTGCTAGATCTGGTGCTACTGTAAATGTAGCTTGGCAGGTAGTGGTAGTAGGTGCACACGAACTAGTGCGAGTAAATGTAACAGTTCGTGTACCTCCCGTACTAGGGGGTGCCCCGATATTATTATTTGTCAATACACCATTACATCCGCCACTTGCAGTTGATGTCGCTAACCAAGCATTGAATTGAGTGTTTACAGCAGCTTGTGTTTGGCACGAAGCTACTGTCGTATTGACAGGACAAGTTAAGACGACAGTAGGAGGTGCTGCAACAGTATATGTCGCCTGACAAGTGGTCGTCAAAGGTGCACATGTACTTGTATAAGTAAACGTTACGGTCGTTGAACCGCCGCATGCAGCTGGAGCACCAGTGTTGTTATTTGTTAGAACGCCATTACAGCCTCCCGAACCAGATGCTGTGGCAAGCCACGTGGTAAAGGCAGTGTTTACGGCAGCTTGAGTCTGGCACGATGTAGCTGTAGTATTAACAGGACATGTTAATACTACAGGAGGACTTGCTGAAACCGCGAAGGTCGCCTGACAAGTTGTGGTTGTCGGAGCACAAGTGCTTGTGTATGTAAATGTAACGGTAGTTGAACCTCCAGATGCAGACGGCGCACCAGTATTATTATTTGTCAATATACCGTTACAACCACCACTACCACTCGCCGTACTTAACCATGTAGCAAATTGTGTGTTTATGGCAGCTTGCGTTTGACCTACTGCTGCTGTCGTATTTATAGGGCATGTCAATACTACTGTTGGAGGTGCCGCAACAGTGAAGGTCGCTTGGCAAGTTGTGGTTAGTGGAGCACATGTGCTTGTGTAGGTAAAGGTGACTGTTGTTGAGCCTCCACAAGCTGTAGGAGCTCCTGTATTGTTATTAGTCAAAACACCATTACATCCGCCAGTCGCACTTGCAGTTGTAAGCCAAGTTGAAAAAGCAGTATTTACCGCCGCTTGCGATTGGCACGAGGCAGTGGTAGTATTGGTTGGGCATGTTA
>JANMMV010000762.1:0-3619 GCA_031373565.1 Saprospiraceae bacterium | reverse complement strand
GCAGCAGCTGGAAGTCCAGTATTTCCAAGTGCACTTCAAGGCGGTATTAGCTTTCCTGATGCGTTTGCAGCATTGCTCGCTCGGACATACAATATGACTGGCAATACTGCCAAGGCATTGGAGTGGGCTGGCAAAGTAGATTTAACTAAGAAAAGTGAGTTTACCTATGATGATGTAACTCGTAATCCAATATTTGATGTTGCTTACAGTAATGTGAATGTTTTTGAGCCTATTGACTTCAACCTTGGACTTTCGGGTACTTTATTGCCAAGTGATGCGGATGGTAGAGTTCTTTTTTATCTAAAATCTAAGACTTTCGTTACAACAGTCAATGAAGGTAAAGGATTCTTCACAGCTAATAATGCGAAGATCCCTGTTTACCTACCTGGCGAAATGACACTTATCAAAGCAGAATGTCATGCACGAAACAAAAATCTTGATTTGGCCGTCGAAGAACTTAACAAAGTACTTACCAAAACAACGGATGCTTACGGTGTGAATGCCAATCTTCCAGCTTACAGTGGACCTGCTACTGAGGCAGATATATTGGCTGAGATCTACAGAAACAGATGTATCGAACTATACAATTCCGGATTGAAACTTGATGATAGTCGTCGTTTCGGTCGTCCTGGACCAAAAGATGCAGGGGCAGAGCGAACTCGTAATTATTATCCATATCCATCATCGGAGCGTGATAATAATCCTGCTAACACGCCACCAGATCCAGAAATCTAAGCGTTTAGTAAAAACTAAAATATTAGTTGAAAGCCTTGAAGTCGGAAGATTTCAAGGCTTTTTTGTTTACTTTGGCATTAGTGCGTAAATCCAACTGCAAAATTCAAATTAGCAGAAGCTTTGATTAAAAACAATAAAAAGTTTGATATGCTGATTTTCCCAAGCCAACAACATGGTTTTCAACGCATATACAACGATAATTTTACTAAAAAAAGGCGGAATTATCTTGTTGAACATTTGAAAGACGTTAAACCCTTTTGGGATTTTAAGTTAGACGATAGATAGACCACTCGGCAGCGCTAACTTCTTATTACTAATTTGGATCGGTCACTGAGTAACGATGTACATCGGCATCGAAGTGCTAATTACCAATTTGGATTGGTCACTGAGTAATGATCTAGATCGGCATCAAAGTGCTAATTTCTATTTGGCATACCCATAAGGGCAGTGCCTACATTTACTTCTACAACAATAGCCACGCTTGAAGTGATAATGACTCGTAAAAACTAACAAAGGACCTTCGAAATAAAACTCATCCGCCTGTTCACTATCTAATGCCAATTGGTATAATTCTTCAATGCATCGCTTACACAACGATTCGAAAAAGGTTTGTCGCAAATAGGTTTCTAGCTCAATCGGGAAGGATTCAGTTTCAATAGTGCACTCTCCCACCCTTCCAGATGCGACCATCTCAGACTGACACCTCATACAAATCATGCGAACGACTGATATACTATAAATGAACCAACATAAGCCATCAAACTCATAAAGACAAATTGGATAATCGGCCAGCGCCAGCTATTCGTCTCTCTTTTGGTCACTGCCAAGGTACTCATACACTGCATAGCAAATACATAGAAAACAAGCAAAGAAAGCGCTGTGGCGGGTGTATATACTTTCTCACCGGTATCAGGTTTGACAGCGGAAGCCATTTTTTGCCGTAGCGTCGAATCATCGTTGATATCACCTACACTATAAATGGTGGCCATGGTCCCTACAAAGACCTCCCTGGCCGCAAAAGATGTTATCAAAGCGATTCCAATCTTCCAGTCAAAGCCCAATGGTTTGATCGCAGGTTCAATAAATCTCCCGACGTGCCCGATATAAGACGCTTCGAGTTTATAACCACCTTCTACTGCATCTTGATTTTCTTGTGGGTGAGTAGACATGTAATCACTCGTTTTGATCTCTGCATTTTGCATTGCTTTGGTCGGACCATAAGATGCCATAAACCATAAAACAATCGAAATCAGCAAAATAATTTTACCAGCTCCTATGACAAATGACATTACTTTCATCTTGACTGTCAGCAATACGTTTGTCCACATGGGTGATTTATAATTAGGCAATTCCATCATGAGGAATGAACCTTGCGTTTCTTTGATAAAAGGCTTTAACACCAATGCGGATACCAAGGCGCCCACTATTCCGAGTAGGTACAATCCCATAAAAGCTAAACCTTGACTGTTGAAAATGCCCCAAACTTTAATATCTGGCACTACAAAACCTATCAATATCGCATAAACCGGTAATCGCGCAGAACAACTTATCAGAGGACTCACCATGATGGTGATCAATCGCTCTCTCTGGTTGCTGATCGTTCTCGTGGCCATGATAGCCGGAATCGCGCAAGCGGCACTAGAAATCAATGAAACCATACTACGACCGTTCATGCCAAATCTACGCATGATATTATCGAACATAAAGACTGCTCGACTCATATAACCTGATTCTTCGAGAAAAGAAATCATTAAAAATAAGATGGCTATTTGCGGAACAAATACGAGTACGCCGCCTAGTCCAGCCCACAGTCCATTGACCAGCAAACTTGAAATCCAATGAGTCGGCAAGTGTGAAGACATCCATTGGCCCGTTGACGCAAACCCAGCTTCTATAAGGTCCATCGGTACGGCTGCTAGCGAATAAATCGCTTGAAAAACAATCATCATCAATCCGAAAAAAATCATCGGCCCAAAAAACCTGTGTGTTATGACATCATCAATTCTATCCGTCCACGATCTCATCTCTGGTGATCGAGATGTGAGTACTTTTTTTGACACAGGGACTATTGACTCAAATCGAGACATCGTTTCTTGCACTTGAAGTCGAAGATCTTGAAAACCATTATGCTCAACGATTTTCTTGATTGCAAGTCTTTCTGGCTCTGAAAGATGGGGTAACCATTGATGATGGTGAGCGATCAATTTAGCTTGGTACTTCGTAGACTCAGGGAAGATTTCTTGCACTTCACTCGCTACCTTTGTTTCTAGCTCGTTCAATTGATAGAGTGGAGTTTCAAAATATTGATCATTAAACAATGCGCCGAACATGGCTAACCTTAATGTATCGAGACCAACTCCTTGTCGGACAGATGTCTGAACAATCGGTAATTTAAGATATGACTCTAGTGGTCCGGTGTCTATTTTTTGATCATGATTTTGTGCAACGTCTATCATATTAAGCACAAAAATCATCGGTATACCTAAATCTCTTATTTGTGTGGCGAGTAACAAATGACGCTCTAGTTGAGTTACATCTACAACATAAACGACCAAATCAGGCCTAAAAGGACCATTCTGTTGGAGAAGTGAATCGACCACGATCTTCTCTTCGACACTATTGGGAAAGAAACTATAGGTACCCGGAAAATCTATCAAACGAATTAGCGTCGTTTCAGCTAAATGAATAATCGCCGATTTTTTATCAACCGTAACGCCAGGAAAATTAGACACATCCTGATGTAGTCCAGTCAAAAAATTGAATAATGACGACTTCCCAGAATTCGGATTACCTAAAAGCGCAACGGTTTTGGTTTTGTTCACTTGATAACTCGTCTTTATGGTTCGATAGTGATAGAAGCTGCTTCGTCTTCCAATTTAATTTT
>JANMMV010000714.1:0-3070 GCA_031373565.1 Saprospiraceae bacterium | reverse complement strand
ACAGCAGGATAAATACCAAAATCAATTGTGCGATGTACTGAACCCATTCCAGCTACAGAAAAAGCTGCGTCAGGTAATCCACCAAAAGGTATCTCTCCATTACAGTCATTTAATATATCATTTGCTCCGACTAGGTCTCTACTGTAAAATATTTTGTTTCCTACTGAAGTTGGAGATGCTACGTACACTTGTCCGAAACTTCCTGAAGAAATGAAAATTAATGTAATGAAACTGACCACTTTGAAAATAGTAGACGTAATCGCTTTGTTCATGATAAATTGTTTAAGTGTGTGTAAAGAGTTTTGATTAAGAACTGGGTCGTTAAAATATATATTGGTAATTGTTTTCCAGAATTTGTCTAGCCATCCGCGCCCCTGACCTGTTTCCACAGTTGTTCGCCGATGTTTACTTTGCATAAAATATGAATTAGCATAACTCGGGGAGAGTATGCTCTGATCATTATATTTTGAGTTGTAGAATTTATGTAGAAAATTATTTTTAATCTTTCTAAAAATAATATTTCCAAATAGGTCAATAACCAACTTGTTTGGGTGAATTGAGCAGATAAATAGCTGTTTATCGTTCTTCTGAACCATATCGAATAAAGCCAATACCTGGAGTTTAATTCTAAATATATTCATATTCGTGTAAGTAGATGAAATATTAATTTAAAAATTGTAAAATAAATTATATTTAATTTTGTACATACTGAATTTCAGTGACCCTTAATAAATATAATACAGTATCATAATCCAAATACTATACCAATCCTTAAAATAGGCGTGTCCGCTTACAATAAAAAGACTTATGATGTAATAACTAGCAAACAAAATTTTGCCAAAAATTACATGAAAGTTAGCAAGATTAATAATTTAAAGTGCCTGGACAGTAGACATGTTTGTATCTTGATTCATAGATTGTAGGTTCTATGAATATTAGTAGATTTGATCATCATTAATTACAGTACAGTCTTTTAACATAACAGTTCTTTCCTATAAGATAATTTAAACACAGTAGTCATTATCAAAAAAAAATGGGAGCAATGCCACTTAAAGCATTACTCCCATTATATCATTGTGTTTCCTTGTTACTAGAACAAGCGATCTACATCGTCTAAACTACGTCAACTTTAAGGTCATTAAAAGGTCTTAAGCCCGTACCCGCTGGTATGTTTTTACCTACGATTACATTCTCCTTCAATCCCGTTAAATTATCTCTCTTCGCCGCGATCGCCGCAGTACTCAGTACCTTGGTCGTCTCTTGGAATGACGCTGCTGATATCCAGCTCTCTACGCCTAATGATGCTCGAGTGATCCCTTGTAAGATGACACTTGATGTAGATGGAACTGCATCGCGCACTTCTGCTATCTTTTTATCATTACGCTTCAATGTAGAGTTTTCTTCTCTCAACTGACGTATGGAAACGATTTGACCTGGCTTGAAGTTAGTGGAATCACCCGCTTCTGTCACCACTTTTTTGTCATAAATCCAATCATTTTGCTCGTTGAACTCATGACGATCTATCGCTTCCCCTTCTAAGAAGGTTGTATCTCCTGGATCTACGATGTCTACCCTACGCATCATCTGTCGTACGATAACTTCGATGTGTTTGTCATTGATAGCAATACCTTGACTACGATAAACTTCTTGTACCCCGTTTACAAGGTAAGACTGAACTGCAAATGGTCCCTTGATGTTCAGGATGTCTAATGGCGCGACTGCTCCGTCTGACAATTGATTGCCAGCTCGTACAAAGTCACCTTCTTGTACCAACATGTGCTTAGACAAACCGATCAGGTACTTACGGCGTTGGCCAGTTTTCTCATCATCAACAAAAATCTCACGATTACCACGCTTGATTTTACCATAAGACACGATACCATCAATCTCCGCTGTAACTGCCGGGTT
Source organism: Saprospiraceae bacterium (assembly GCA_031373565.1). GTDB lineage: Bacteria > Bacteroidota > Bacteroidia > Chitinophagales > Saprospiraceae > OLB9. Next base: position 1,162 of record JANMMV010000714.1, on the reverse strand, counting down.
AGAAGGATTACGTGCCTCAAATAACTCGGTAACCCTAGGCAGACCACCCGTGATATCTTGGATTTTGCCAAGATTACGCGGTATTTTTACAATCTTTTGTCCTTGTGTAATTTCACTATTATCATCAATAATGATGTATGCTCCTACTGGTAAGTTATATGTTTTGAGCTCTTCGCCTCCAGGTGATACGATTCTAATTACAGGAATTTTCTTCTTGTTCTTAGGCTCGATAACAACTTTCTCTACGTAACCAGTTTGGTCGTCTCTCTCAACACGATAGGTAACACCTTCTTCGATATCTTCAAACTTAGCGATACCAGCAAATTCTGAGATGATCAAGTTATTGAACGGATCCCAAGAACATATAGCGTCACCTTTTGAAATCTTGCCCTTGTCTTCAACCTGAAGATTAGAACCGTAAGGAATAAAGTAAGAGTTATATACTTTCTTTGTTTCTGGGTCGACAACACGTATTTCACCAGAACGAGACAATACAACTTGAGATGTTCCTTTTTCATCTTTTTGCTCGACAGTTTTGATACTATCAAACTCTAGGACACCTTCAAATTTAGTTGTGATCTCAGATTCGGTCTTAGATACAGATGCAATACCACCTACGTGGAACGTACGAAGTGTCAACTGAGTACCAGGCTCGCCAATACTCTGTGCCGCAATAATTCCTACTGCATCACCTTGCTCAACGATACGTCCTGTCGCTAAATTTTTACCATAACATTTGCCGCATACACCTACCTTAGTTTCGCATGTAAGTACTGATCTGATAGTAACCATTTCGATACCCGCTTTCTCAATGCTTTGCGCAATCGCCGTGGTAACATATCCACCCGCTTCTACAAGCAATTCATCAGTGATCGGATCAGACACTGCATATAAAGTATATCTTCCTACAATACGGGAAGCTAGTCCTTCTATCACATTTTCATTATCCTTCAACGCTTCTGTGTCTATACCTCTTAAGGTTTGACAATCTTTCTCAGTGATAATAACATCTTGCGCTACGTCAACGAGACGACGTGTCAAGTAACCCGCATCTGCTGTTTTCAAGGCTGTATCGGCAAGACCTTTTCTCGCACCGTGTGTAGAGATAAAGTACTCGAGTACGGATAGTCCATCTAAGAAATTGGCAAGGATTGGGTTTTCG
>JANMMV010000712.1:0-2002 GCA_031373565.1 Saprospiraceae bacterium | reverse complement strand
CTTTTTCCAGAGGAGGTCGTTGTTGGTGTATCAGTATTAAGTACTGTTGTTACCAGATCGCCAGTATTTATATCCTGTCATGGCAATGGTAAAGCTAATCAATCGGGAGAAATTACGATCACAATTGATAATTCCCTCAACTCAGTACCATTAACCTCATTATGTCTCTATATCAATGAAATCACGTTTTTTAAAAATGGTTACTCCAATCTCGAAACAGTTCCTGCCTATACAAAAGCATCTTATCCAATTGCGATCGGCAACTATCCCGAACTACCCCTAGACGCACTGAATTCCTCCATACCTTTAACAGGTCAACTCCATTTTTATTTTGCTGATACTGATAAAGGATATGCGACACTTGACAGCAAATCTGCTATTACAATCCAACAGATGTATGTTGGCGGCTTTAAGAAAGATATTATTAGTGATTGGTAAAACTCTATGACCTACGACAGTGAATTAGTTAGCAAAGTTTTTGGCAACCTAAGTGTTGATAAAAGTCGATTACCTGCGAATATAAGTGCGATCGCGCCCAAATTTGTTACAGAATGGCTAGTCGATAAACTAGTCCCTGGAAGATGTAAGTTAACCCTAGCTGAACAAGAAAAAGTTAACGAATTTGTCCAGAAAGCTTTTCCTCGTAAAGATGATGCCAATTTAATTAATTTTCATATTCATAAGGGCGAAGTTTATAAACTAATTTCCTTAATGCAGGTAAGGGTAAAAGTAGATACTGCGGGAAACAAAATCCACGATCCCGTTGCACGAATTCCATCCCTCAAAATGGAAAAATGCCAAATCTCTAATGATTTAATTGAAAATAACACAATGCTTTTGCGGCAGGGCGTTTGGGGTAAAATCAGCCTTGCTAGAGGTGCAGATGATGCGATCGAAGTAATTGACTTCGATCCTTTCCAATGTTCCAGTATAAACTTAGCAGAATATGCTAAGACCCGCTCTCAGTTCAATTCAGAACAATGGCGAGATCTTATGCTTTGCTCAATGGGCTGTAATCCTGAACATCCAAGCTATACACCACAAGCAAAAACATGGATGCTTGCTCGTCTTTTACCCCTTGTTGAGCAGAACTATCACATGATGGAACTTGCCCCCAAAGGAACTGGCAAAAGCTACATATATGAAAATATTAATAGCAAAGTTTCTTTGATTAGCGGCGGTAAGGTTACTCCAGCACAGCTTTTTATTAACGGATCAACTAAAGAAGTTGGACTCTTAGGAAGACATGATGTCGTGATCCTTGACGAAGCCCAAAGCCTAGTATTTACCAACCCAGAAGAAGTTATTGGCTCATTAAAAACCTATTTAGCAAGTAATAAATATAATCGCTCAGGTTTTGCAGATATTAGTAGTGATTGTTCTCTCGTACTGCTTGCTAATATTGAACTAGACTCAAACTTGCGTCCCCGCAATGAGCATAATCTACTTGTCGATTTACCTCCTTTCTTATCTGAAACAGCTTTTCTAGATAGATTTGCAGGAATTTCTCCTGGCTGGGAAATACCGAAATTTCGGGGTGATATGGTTGCTTCCCAAGTAGGGTTAAAAATGGACTTTTTCGGGGAAGTATTATTGGCTATGAGGCAAGACAATCGTTATATGAGTTATGTTCAACAACACATCAAATTTGATGAAGGTATAACGATTCGCGATCAAAATGCCATTTATAAATCCGCATCGGGATTTTTGAAAATTCTTTATCCCCATCTTGAACTAACCTTATCCGACTTTGAGAGTGACTGCCTAAAGCCAGCTCTACAAATGCGCCAAGCTATCCGCACAATTATGTATAACCTTGATGATGAATTCAGACAGTCTGGAAAGGAAATTATTGCGGAGGTAAAGTAATAAAGATCTGAATTGCTTATCTTTCTTCCTTAATAAATGCTTAGAGGTTAAAAATGGAATTTGTATCTAGTGAAATATGGAAATTTGTTCAAGCAGTAGCAACAGAAAATATTTTGGCGATTAATGAATTGCT
>JANMMV010000702.1:0-10653 GCA_031373565.1 Saprospiraceae bacterium | reverse complement strand
GATCGATGAAATACCAAGTGTATCGTGGTTTGCGATTGGCTATTTAGTGGTTATGGGTTCAATGGTAGCCTTTGGATGTTTTTTATATTCGCTTCAGAATTTATCAACGGAACAGGCTTCCATTTATGCCTATATCAACCCAATTATCGCATTGTTTATCGGGTGGTGGCTTGGTAACGAGCCCTTGACAGCAATGATCATAAGTGGCGCAATGGTCACTATCATCGGCGTGTACCTGGTTAATCGCGGTTACAAAAAAGCATGATCGGTAGACTGGATCTACAAGAATAAATGTAAAATTGATCCATTTGGTACGTATTATCAAAATTCTGCATATCTTCGTACTTTATTATTAACATTAATCAATTAAATTAATTCACATGAGACAATTTACACTACTCATTTTGACAATCATTTCATTTCAAGTGGCAGCGCAGAAAAAAATCGTTTGGTTTGATGCGGGCCTAAAAGCGCAATATGGAGCAGCAGGTTTTTATAATGCCGCTGTTGGTAGTTCTAGTAAATACGACTATACTATTTCAAATGGATACTCCTATGGTGCGAAACTTGGAATCAATAAAAATTATAATGGACTTTCTCTAGAAGTGATGAGAAACACAGCAGAGCAAGCTTTTGATCCTTCAGGCACAAATCCATCCGCTCATACTGTTGACTGGAGCTCTACGGATGTTTATGCTCTTTTCAGAAACGCAAAAAACCTTGGTTACTTCGAAATCGGACCTAAGGCATCCTTTATTAGTAAGGTAAACAATCAGGTTGACAACTCTAAGGTAGAAACTACTGGCAACTATAGTGACAAAGTTTACTCTGGCGTAATCGGTTTTGGTGCCAATGTAATGGGTACAGAAGATCGTTTTTCGGGTATCTTAGGTTTGAGATTTGAGTATGCATTCTCAGACTTCAATAAAGAAGCTGATCCATCAAGTCTAACAGCAGCCCCATTGGGCGACCCTTCCATCTATGCTGATGGATACAAAACATCAAATATTGCATTTGCAGGTGTCGTTTTTGAACTTAACTGGGGAATCGGTTACTATGGTAAAGCGCAATGTGGTAAGAGATCTAAGTTTATAATGTTCTAAGAACTAGAAAGGTTTTAAACATAAAATAGGGATATTGAATTGTGATTCGATATCCCTATTTTTTTGCAGCTAAATAGGGGTCTGCTGGAAAAGCCACCATCTACATGAAACACGAATTCTGGTTTTTACCCGTTCAAAAACCAGCGATAGAGAGCGAAAAATCGAAATTGCGTCTATTGCCACATATTGAACGGATACCCAAGCAAATACTACACTGGGCAGTAGAAAAAGCATGTAGATTTGAAAGCGAGCGGTGCTTGCAATCGCCTTTTTTTGAACAAGCCTTTTTGGGATACTTTTTTGGGCGACTGCAAAAAAGTATCTGCCGCCTGCACAAGGCAAAAGCCGATTAAGAAGTTAAATGCAAGGGTTTAGGTTGATTTGACCAAAAAGTCAAGCATGTAAATTTCAAATTATCGACTTAACATTATAATGATCTATGTAGTACATCACATCAAGCAAGCCCTGATTACGAATGAGTATTTTTTACCTTACTCCACCACAACCTTCCCACGCCATTGTTTTCCACCTTTATCTCGAAGCTGAACGATATACAAGCCTCCTTGCAAATTATCAGTTTGGATATGCATACGATCCGATGTACTATGACTACCGATCTCCACTCGCTGACCTGCTATGTTGATGATCTCATATTGTAGAGGCAGCTGCATATCGTCGCTAGGACGGATGTCTATGAATGTAGATGCAGGATTAGGGGATATAGTGAGTGTAGTTTTGTGATCTTCGATGTAAGTCTCTGTATCGCTAGTTATATCCACTTCTATGAGATTAATATCATCGCAATACAATGGATCAAGGCAACCATCGGCATCAGTGTGTATTACGAAAAGATCTCTTAGTCTTGTCGGCAAGCTGCTTGTAAAATCAATATACTTATTATTTATATGGCCTACAGCAACAATATCCCCATTTTCCAATTCTTTAATTTCTGCTATTTCTGCAATGCTCAAGTAGTCCTGCTCGATTTGATCATTTGTAGAGTATGCATGTTCCCATAGTAGTATTCCTGATGCCGAAACTCTAGCGATATAGCCAACACGATAGATTTTTTTAGGTGTAATAGTATGAGAATCAGTCAAATATCCACATATTAATATATCACCATTTTTTGTGGATGTAAGACTATAAACCTTAACTTCTCTCCAAAATGGGTTTTGCGGCCAATTATATTCCCAAAGTACTCTATTATTTTTATTTTCAAAACAAAGTATTGAAGATGCTGATTGATTTTCATTATTTGGAAGCGAAACGGCGGTTAGTGAATTGTGCAACTCAGCAATACTAGGTGAACCTAAAGGATTAGCTTGGTACTTCCGGGTTTCGAACTGACATAAAAGGTTAAAGTTTTTATCAAATTTTGAAATTAGGTAATATTTCAAGATACTTGCATTACCACGAAAATTAAAGCTTACGTTAAGTTCATTCGATTTGTCAACGTAAGCGTCACAACCTGAAAAAAAAGAAACTGATTTAGAAATACTATCTGGGATATTTCGATACAATATAAAAGTATCAAGCCCTCCACCCTTATAGGATGAAAAAATACACCCATGTGTAATGTCATCCCTTGTACTGGCTTGTCCTGTTATTATATATTTATCATTAAAAATTGTTAACGCTCTAAAATACATATTATGGATACCTTGATCTGCTGGAGGATCAATTCTAATACGATTTATACTATCACCATCCGTAGTAAGATGATATATCCAAAAATTTTCATTGGTGTCACCATTGTTACCAGCTATGGCTATCGTATCATCGTAAACTATTATACAATTAAAAAATATATCGAGCCAAGGTATTGGTCGATACCATAAAACATTCATGGCACTATCAAGCTCCATCACAGCAGAACACTCTACATTGAGATCACAAAACTTGGCGGCCACCGCAAAGATGCGATTGTCTTCAGACACGTGAACATCATACAACGCTTCTGGCAAATATTGAAAATTATAAATCTTGCTCTGATAACTCTGAGATATCGAAGTCAGCGTACAAAATAGAAATGGTAAAATCTTGAAAATATAATTCATCTGATGTAAAATTATGGGCATCATGATCTTCCGTCATGATGCCCAATAAAAATTTAAATTTTGACTATTTTTTGCGTAAAAATAATGTTTTGATCATTATCTGATATTAGTAAAATATATATTCCCGCATTTATTTCGCTTATATCAAGTTCATTTTGCTCATTTTTGATCAACGTTTGTTTTTTAACATTACCATTCATGTCCATAAACTTCGCTTCAAACATGGCCTTATTATTTGAGTTAGGTAAATCAATATGTATGATATTCTCCTTAACAGGATTAGGATAACATTTTATAGCCGATTCACTGGGCTGACTTATATCTTTAGACCGAGGAGAAGGTTGTGCTGCATATTGATATGCGGGTTGCAACAGTATACCAGTAGCATGCTTATATAATGTCCTTCCAAAACCCGAATATGGATTTCTCGCCATCCCTGTACTTTCAATATTGATTAATTCAGAAGGAGAAAATGAATGCTGATCTCTGACACCTTCTAATACGTCTAGAACTATATATTGTGAATTGACAAAATCTACCTCACCCTGATTTTCAGGCGCAATAATCGCTAAGAATGATCTGGCTGCTTGGTAATGACCCTCATCAACCATGAGTCCATAGGCTGTAGCCCGCTGCGAGAAATTTTCATCACTCTTCAGAAAGTTTATGACTGTTGTTTTGCCATCGCTGTTATTTTTCGTGTCATTGACATACTGCTCTTTCAATTTTTTGAGGCACATATCAAGTCGTGCTATGAGGATGGCTTTGATACGAGGGTCAAGTCCTGTATTGTTTAGTATGGCTTGTTTCTGCGATTTTAAATCTTGAATCGTTTGAAATACTAAAAATGTACCTACTGGTGGACACAACCACCAATTATATCTGGAAGGTATCGTAGGCAAAGTAAAACCAGAGCCACAATCTAACTGTTGGAAAAGGCCTTTAAATACTCTATTAAAGCCATTCTCTTGAGGGTACTTAGGGGATGAGTAGTGTGTCCCATTCTGGATGTAATAATCAAAATTATGATTGGATGTAATACTAGGTATTCCAAACTTTGAAAAGCTATTTGAAGCCGCATCAAATTCATCGCCTTGCTGAGGAAAAACATTACCTGCCACGTCCATGTCTGATTCAGCATTGTATTCATGGCAATTCGTCAGATAGATCAATTTGTTGTCTCCATCTGCAAGATGACCATATTGGTTACTGACAAACTGATTATCCCTTACAAGAGAGGCATCATTTGTAAACCACGAACTTAAACCACCTACACTAAATTCGGAGCCATTACCTATAAAAGTGTTGCTAGATATATCAATATCACAAATTCCTCGGGAATCAATTCCCGCTCCCTTATTTCCAAGAAAATCACAGGTGTTAATATTTCCTTTTACTAAATTATCTACAGAACCATTGTATATGCCTACTTCGCATTCTGCAAAAGTACATCCAGTCGCATCAAAAGCATCTGAATTAGGGTATAGATTTTCGAACAAGATACCATACTCAAAGTGGTAGAATTGACTTGTTTTGCATTTAAAAGTGGAATTAACAGATTTGATTCCTGCATAAGATACAGATGGTGGTAGTGTCTGAAAAATGCAATTTTGTATCGTAACACCTCTATTTCTAAAGAGTGAAATACCCTGTAAACAATTTGTAAATGTACATCCAAAAATAGTACTTGGGTCCTGAACATTGAAAAAATTTCCATTTTGTCCAAATTTCACTCCTAAAGAACATTCTTTTATTGCACCACTAGATATAGTAACTTTTCCCCCAGGATATTGAGTTGTAGATTGATTAGCCGATGGGGTGGCATTAATCCCTACTTCTGCATATTCAATAATTGCATTGCTATTCATCTCAACTTCTCCTGAAGGTAATTGTTGATAGAAAACTTCTTTACCGAAAACTTCAACCCCTTTCCAAGAGTTACAATTATCACACTTTGTTAATTTCCCATTCAAGATCAATTTTGAACCTGCGTCCACGATAATTCTGTCAACTATCTTTAGCGTCACATTTGCTGGAATTGTTAATGTCGAATTATTTTTTACATGGATGGAAAAATAAGTATTGTCAGTTGATAATGAAATGCTTGAATTGATGACAACATCTCCAATATTCTGACAAGTAGCCTTCACTATGATTTTGTTATGTCTACTGTAACAATTTTTAGTTGGATCATAAAAATAGACATAATAAATACCCGGGGTTTGTATCACTCCATTGAATGGAGCATTAAGACCATCGGAAGGGTCACAATCCGTAGACCATATTATAGTACTACCCTGCGGCAAACCACCAGTACGATATTGATTAAGGTCCATGGACTTTCCACACAAATTTACTTCCCCATTACTTAATACTGGTTTAGAAAGATTTTGACAAGTAATTTCCATATTATTGAAAATAAAATCATAGTTGTGTGCAACATCTGTTAACACGGTTGGATAAAGTAGGCTAGGATCATTACTTAATTCCGGAAATCTACCCCAGCTTATGATACCAACTAAATAATTGACATTATCGTTTTGGATGACACATGGGCCTCCACTGTCACCAGAGTAAGCTTGAGAATTAGGGTCATGAATAGCAAACATTCCAGGACTAACAAAATGTTGGCTATAATATGGCTCAGATGCCCAAAAAGAACTTGTTTGCACATTAAAAACTGGTTGAGATGTTTGTTTTAGTGCACCGGCATTCGATGTGCTGCCTACTGCAGTGGCTCCCCAGCCATGAATAGTTGTATTTTTCCCATATACTAGTGAAGATAAGCTACCATCACACTCATTTACTAACTTTATTCGTTTTACATTAGCATCAAGCGTGAAAGGGGTTTGGAGCTTTAGCAAAGCAATATCATTAGGGCAAGGATCAAAGTTATGAAAATCACAAATAAAATTTGGATGAACGATAAGTTGTGATGCTGCAGACTCTTGACTTGAGACTGATAGGAATGGGCTTCCAGCTTTTACCGTAATAAAATGTGGTGCTTGATAAAAATTATCCACAATATGAGCCGCTGTAAGAATAGTTTTAGAATCAATTATAACACCTGCGCCTAAAAAACTGTTCCCGTTAAACAGTGATACAATATATCCTGGACTTGTATTGGAAAATGAACCACCAATAATCGCTTGCGGAATGAAAGTGTCTGTCTTAATGGTACCTTTATCGTCGTAGACTGATTTAACTTGATCATGCTGAGATCTCACAACAGAATGACCAAAAATCATAAGAAAAAGAATTAAAAATTGCCCCCCCCATACTCGGAAGGTTAAAATACTGTGTTTCATGACATAGAATTTAAAATTGTTATAATATTTGGTGTAGATCAAAGACAGTAGCACCATTATACACTAGTAGCTATCTTTCTCAATACAAATATAGATCGTAAATTCTATAGAAAATACAAAATTATGTACAAATGTCGTATCAAAGTGAAAAATGGGTGATAACACCGTGGTAGAAACACAAGGTTAATCATCGATGTGCTAGGTTATACCCTAGATGTGTTTCGAACACCTACTCAATAAGCAAAATTCCATTGCGTACCCATACCCATATTTCAGCAACTCCACATTTCAGCAATTCAGCGAATACAACACTTAACAATCAACCTTTTCAAGCAACACTTGTTATAACAATGATAAAAAATAGCACCTCATGGAAGAGAATAATAGACGTAGTTTTTTTAAGAAGTTGGGTTCAGGTATAGTTGCTTCTGTCGGTGTGGCAACAGGCGTCAAAGCCCTAGATTTAAATAACAGTTCAAAAGAAGAAGCAGTGCATCCAGTACTTGAAGTCAAACCGATGGGTTTTATATGGGATACTTATGATCCATTTCTATTTTGTGTCCACCATGAAGACAAATTTCCAGCAGGCAATGGTCAAATGGGACCTGACCCCAGCAAATTACAAGGTCGTAAAATAGGTGACGACTTCATCATTAAAGATGGATGGCGGATGTATCACGGCGAGAAAGTACCCGGATTTCCTGGGCATCCTCATCGAGGATTCGAAACGGTAACCGTCGTACGTGAAGGAGTAGTCGATCATTCGGATTCGTTGGGTGCTTCGGGTCGTTATGGCGAAGGTGATGTACAATGGATGACGGCTGGCAGTGGTGTACAGCACGCCGAGATGTTTCCTTTGATACATGATGATAAACCAAATCCGTTAGAACTATTCCAAATATGGCTTAATCTTCCTAAGAAAAGTAAAATGGTAGACCCACATTTCAAGATGTTATGGGGCAAGGATATACCTCGGTATTCTTCGAAGGATAGCGCAGGAAAATCTATAGAAGTCGAAGTGATAGCAGGAAGCTTAGAAGGACATACGGCACCTTCTTCTCCACCCAATAGCTGGGCAGCGGACAAAAATAATGAGGTAGCGATATGGAACATAAAATTATCTGCCGGAGCACAATTTGTACTACCTAAAGCTAGTACAGGTCTGAATCGTGTGATTTACTTTTACGTAGGTAGTAGTTTAAATATCGATGGCAAAACGGTTAGTAACTATCAATTAGCAAAGGTGATTTCAGATGTTGATTTGCTATTGGTTAATGGTGACACTGAAGGAAAAATATTAGTGCTCCAAGGTCGTCCTATCGCTGAACCCGTCATACAATATGGTCCCTTTGTCATGAATACAAAGGAAGAAATCCAGAAAGCATTTGACGATTATAACGCTACGAAGTTTGGCGGATGGCCATGGTCTAGATACGATAATGTCCATGATAAATCCGAAGGGAGATTTGCCAAACATGCTGATGGAAGCTACGAACAAGGAGCTTAAGACGCAGGCGAAACCAGATTGTGTTGAATCGATATGGATTAAAAATGGCAGGATTCAACGGCTAGCATATCATCAACAAAGGTATAAGTTGACGATGTTAGGATATTTTGGTAAACACAAATGCCTTGATCTAAGAGATTTTATTTCTACTAAAGCCATTGAACATGATGACGTAAAATGCCGCTTGGTTTACAATGCTGATGGAGTCATAGCACAGTATCTACCATACCAACGGAGAGAGATCAATAGTGTGAAGGTCATCCATCATAATACGATCGAATATCCAGTGAAGACCCTTGAAAGGTTGGCATTAGATCTTTTACATGGGCAAAAAGGAACCGCTGATGAAATCATTATTTGCAAAAATGGTTTGATCACAGATGCTTATTATTTCAATGTTGTTCTCGAAAATGAGATGGGACTATTTACACCTAGATGTCCGCTATTACCCGGGATTCAAAGGCAATATCTGCTTGAAAAGTTTAAGATCAACCCAAAAGATATCAAGATAGAAGATGTAGAGAGCTATCATACCTTACATCTCATCAATGCGCTAAATCCATTGGGATATGTTACCTTACCGTTAGAAAAGGTGATTTTTTAGACTAGTACTACTTGTCTAATTTCTGATGTCTAATTTCTAAAATGTCACAGAGCGGAGTGGTCAATGAGCGGTTTGTCGAAATGCCAATTTCCTAATTTCCTATTGGTCACTTAGCGGAGTCGAAGTGCCCCACTGATATCCATTAGTCTCAATACCCGCAAGACCTAAAACCCTTTCAACTACTGTATCGGCAATATCTTCTAGACTTTGTGGACGACTATAAAACGATGGCGTCGCCGGGCAAATAATGGCCCCAGCCTGTGTCAGCGTCGTCATATTATTGAGATGAATGAGGCTGTAAGGTGCTTCACGCGGTACAATGATGAGCGTTCGACGCTCTTTGAGTATGACATCGGCAGCCCGAGTCATGAGATCATCCGATACACCTGTTGCCATACGACCTAGCAATCCCATAGAGCAAGGGCATACGATCATCGTTCCATATCGAGCTGATCCAGATGCAAAAGGAGCAAAAAAATCATTTTTCTTGTAAAAAGTAAATCTTGGCCATTTCGTAACATCCCACGGGCCTATTTCAATATCCCAATTGGTGATCCCATTTTCTGACATAATGACTCCTACAGTGAGATCACTCATGTCGTGTAACTTTGTCAGCAATCGCAATGCATAAATCGATCCGCTTGAACCACCGATGGCTAGGACTATTTTTTTCTTATCAGTCATAAGATCACTAACGATTTTGTAGGTGATATGTTTAGCATAATTATTGGTCGTGGCGTAAATAACGAACAGCAGAAGCAAGCGCGATGACTTGGGCAAAAAGTTTACTTGTTTACCAAAGAGCTGTTCTCTATCAATTTCTGCAAGAAAGGACTGGCAAAAATAAAATCGTGCAATGTATCATTATCGCTACTCAATACCTGGTCTTTGCTCCCTTGCCACGCAAGGTGTCCTTGATGAAGTAGACATATATTCTCTCCTATTTCCATCACAGAATTCATATCATGTGTATTGATGATAGTCGTAATTTTGTTGTCTCGGGTGATACCTTGTATAAGTTCGTCTATCGTAATACTAGTCTGTGGATCAAGGCCTGAGTTGGGTTCATCACAGAAAAGATATTGGGGATTGAGCACAATGGCTCGCGCTATCCCGACACGCTTCTGCATACCACCAGAAATCTCCGAAGGAAACTTTGCATTGTTCCCAGCTAAGGAAACCCTATCAAGGCAGTAATTGACACGATCTAGCTTTTCCTTGGCTGTCATGTTCGTAAACATATCCAACGGGAAGCGAATATTCTCTTCGATGGTTAATGAGTCAAAGAGGGCATTTCCTTGAAACAACATACCAACCTTCATCCTCAACTGCCTAAGCGTTTCTTTATTAGCAGAGATAAGGTCAATATTATCGTACCAGACTGAGCCACTCGTTGGTTGAAATAAACCCACTAGGATTTTTAGCATCACGGTTTTACCAGAGCCTGACTTACCAATGACGAGATTGGTTTTACCAGCTTCAAAAACAAAATCGATGCCCTTGAGTACGTCCTGATCGCCAAAAGTTTTGAATATTTTTTCTGCTCTAATCATCTTAGTGTGGTATTATGCTGTCAAGATTAGTGCAATAATGTAATCTGCAAGTAGTATTAATATGTCACTATAAACTACTGCCCTAGTACTTGCTTCACCAAGCTCGATACTGCCTCCCTTGACAAAATAGCCTTGATAACATGATACACCAGTTAAAATATAAGCAAAAACAACCGACTTGACAAACATCATATAAACGTTATATGGTACAAAAAAGGATCTAATTCCTTTAATGAATTCTGCAGATGAAAACAAGCCACCAGGTACACTCGCTATGTATGCACCAGCAATACCGATAAGAGCTGCCGCGCAAACCAAAATAGGTATCATAATCAATGAAGCAATAAACTTTGGTAAGATTAGGTAGGCAGATGTGTTGACACCCATTATTTCCATAGCATCGATGTGCTCTTTCTGACGCATACCTCCTAGCTCAGCTGCCATATTGGAGCCTACCTTACCTGCTAATACCAAACAAGTGATCGTAGGTGCAAGCTCGATTATAGTCATGTCTCTCA
>JANMMV010000817.1:0-9595 GCA_031373565.1 Saprospiraceae bacterium | reverse complement strand
ATGGTACTATCCGTAATATTTTAGATGGAACAGTATTTCGTGAGCCTATTGTGATGTCTAATGTACCGCGTCTCGTTACTAACTGGACGTCTCCTATCATCGTAGGGCGTCATGCATTCGGCGATCAATATCGTGCTACTGATGTAGTGCTTAAAGGTAAAGGAAAATTAACAATGACCTTTACCGCTGAAGACGGTGCAGTGCAGAGTTGGGATGTTTTTGACTTCAAAGGTGATGGCGTTGCGATGGCGATGTACAATCTTGACGACTCAATCCGTGGCTTCGCTCATTCGTGTTTCAAGATGGCATTGACTAAAAACTGGCCACTTTACCTATCTACCAAAAATACCATCTTGAAGAAATATGATGGCAGATTTAAAGACATCTTTCAAGAGATCTTCGAAGCTGATTATAAAACGCAGTTTAATTCGGCAGGCATAGTTTACGAACACAGACTCATCGACGATATGGTAGCGAGCGCGCTCAAGTGGAACGGTAGTTTTGTATGGGCATGTAAGAATTATGATGGCGACGTGCAGTCTGACTCGGTAGCGCAAGGTTTCGGATCATTAGGCCTTATGACATCTGTTTTGATCACACCAGATGGCGGTACGATGGAAGCAGAAGCAGCCCACGGTACAGTGACTCGTCACTTCCGTGATCACCAAGCTGGCAAACCTACATCAACCAATCCAATCGCTTCGATTTACGCATGGACACGGGGTTTAGCATTCCGTGGCAAATTAGATGATAATCAAGCATTAATAGATTTCTGTCAAGCGCTCGAAGACGTATGCGTTGCTACGGTCGAAAGTGGTAAAATGACAAAAGATTTAGCTGTTATTCAACACGGCAACAAAGTCGCTCACGGAGAGCATTATCTATATACAGAAGAGTTTTTGGATGAATTGGACAAGGGCTTGAAAGTTAAATTGGGGATGTAGTTAATGCTAGTATGCACGAATGAAGAAATATTAATTGACGAATAATGTAAATATTGATAATGGTCAAGGGAGCGATTTACTTTCTTGACCATTTTTTTTGCATTTCTGTCTCTAATGAAGTATTCATTTTATGACGTAAATTGGAAGACATTTCCAACAGCAGAAAAACAAATCTAAACGCCAAAAGAATAAGCGGCAAAACTTAATTTAATAAATGGTTAAGGAATGATATAGTTGAGTTAGTACCTGTGTAGTTTCTTAAGAAAACACAAACCTATTGAGAATTTAGAAGGCTCGATCAACACGAATATCAACTAACGTTCTAGCATTCTCGCATTCAATTATAAACTACTGAAAAGCTTGGGCAAATTCCGGGCTTTCGGGAGTTATTTTTGAAGCAAAGAAGTTTTTAAGTTCCCCCTTTTCATTGATGTAATACTTGCAGAAATTCCAGCTTGGAACATCAGAGCACCATCCATTCTGCGATTTGTCAGATAGCCACTTATAAACAGGGCTTTGACCTTCGCCTTTTACGTCTACTTTATCGAACATTGGAAAAGTGACGCCATAATTCTTTTGACAGAAAGTCTCAATCTCGACAGCGCTTCCAGGCTCTTGTCCTAGAAATTGATTACAAGGAAAGCCGAGAACAACCGTATTTGCTTTATTTTTGTCATAAAATGCTTGCCAATCAGCGTATTGCGGAGTATATCCACACTTGGAAGCTGTATTTAGAATAATGATTTTCTTACCTTTATATTGCGAAAACGAAATATCTTCACCATCAAGTGATTTTGCTTTAAGGTCGTAAAAAGAAACTGCTGAAGTTTCCGGTTTTTGCGCAACCCCAGAAGCCGGAGCACTGACTTTATTGCCATTAAAGCAACTTGATAACCAAAGGATACATCCGTATAAATATGCCATGCTCAAAATGTTTTTCACTGAAATAATATTTGTGATCTAACACGAAGAGATAGAATATGTTTACATTGTGCTCAATTTTTTAGATCTTTATAAATTTCAGTGTTAGACCATATTGGCTTGCTGGATGCAATAATTTTACAAAATAGAGGTCGGGTGATAGACTACTGATATCAAGACTAGTTTTTGTTTTTACATTATTTTCTAAACTTATCAAATGTCCTAGAGCATTATAAATCCTTATGTCAGCATCTTCCCATGGATGTGATATTTGGATTGTATTTTGATAAGCTGGATTAGGAAATATTTTTACTTTCTGAGTATGATAATCGCCAGTTGATGAAGATATCGGTGGATTATTAAAAAATTCCCAAAAAGCAGCTGGTCCATCAATAGGAAAATTCGATCCATTCGGATATATATGCGGCATGCTTTTGATACCAGTCAAAACAAAAGGTTCACACAATTGTCCAGGTAGACACTCTGTGTAAGCATACGTTTTGGTGATCGCGGTTTCAGTTTTTTTAAATTTAGACGTAAGGCCTTGAGACACTAAAGTTCTGTTTATCATTTTATTAAAAAATACAATCAAAGAGTCTCCTCCATAGGGAAGGACTGGAAAGTTTTCCGTGATAAATCGGTCATCTTTAGTCCCTACTGCAAACCAGATAGGAACTCGATTTTGGGGTGTTATTGAATCTAATTGATGATAAATTCCACTTGTGCCTGCACACGCCTTGAATAAGTCCCCGGCTTCCATTGCCGTTTTGAACATCATACAACAGCCATTCGAAAACCCTGTAGCAAAAACTTTATCTTTGTTGACAGGAATAGTTTCACTTATCCGTTTGATTAATTCTCTAAAAAAATCAATATCGCTTATTAACCTCGGTAGTTCAATTGGACACAATGAATCAAGCAAATTGCCATTCACAAATCTAGAATTGACTTTGGTAATTCCATTTTCAGTAAAGCACCAGCGTAATGATGAAGGGAAAACTGTTATAAAATTTTCTTCTTGCCCAAGTTCTTTCCAGCCTTTTGCATTATAGAAAACATCCTTATCACCAGATGTTCCGTGCATCATCATCACCAATGGCCAGCCATTTGCTGGGACATTTTTTGTAGGAACAGAAACAATATACTCACGTTTATATCCATCTAACGAAAATGACAAATCATATTTAGTCTGAGAAAAAAGACTTGAATTAATCAGAACTAAAACTAAAAAGCTAAAAGTAAGTGGTTTCATGGCAGGATATTTTAAAACAAATATATTTGCTTTTTACGTAAAGTCAAAACATAAAGAAGTAAAAAATGAGCTATTCTAAAAGCTATGACAATGTAGTTTTTCAATAGTTTATGCAAGAAGTTCGCTTTAAGGTATCAATAAAAACTGCTAAAACCAACTTTCGTACAATGTGTCATACTCCGCGATTCAAGCTATTTTTCGCTTTCCAACAAAAAAATTTTACTTTTGTCCTATTAGTCATCAATCTCTTACATCTCGTGGCCAAACCCACCATTACTTCTACGGACGAAATGAGCAAAGTAACACCGCTCATGGCGCAATACTTCAAGCTCAAATCCAAGCATCCAGATGCAATCTTGCTCTATCGTGTTGGGGATTTCTATGAGACATTTGCAATGGACGCTGTTGTCGTTTCTGAGATTTTGGGTATCGTTTTGACAAAGCGAAATAATGGTGGAGATGATATAGAATTGGCTGGTTTTCCTTATCATTCGCTTGATGTTTATCTCCCTAAACTGGTGCGCGCAGGTCACCGTGTGGCCATCTGTGAGCAACTCGAGAAACCTTCCAAAGAAAAAAAAATCGTAGACCGTGGCGTGACTGAAGTTGTAACACCTGGCGTTACGATAGATGATACGATCCTCCACCGAAAATCCAATAATTACCTTGCTTCGATCCATATCACGCCCCGTGGCGAATATGGCGTCGCATTTTTAGATATTTCTACTGGAGAGTTTATGGTGAGCGAAGGAACTGCGACAACCATCGAAAAACTGATAGACGGATTTAGCCCATCGGAGATTATCTATTCGCGCGGTTTTGGTAAAGAGTACAGCAAAATGTTCGGCGACCGGTATTATTTTTATGCTATCGATGAGTGGGTATTTATGCACGATTACACCAAAGAGAAGTTACTTGATAAGTTTGGAGTGACCAATCTCAAGGGCTTTGGCATAGAAGAGCTGCCACTTGCACAAGTAGCTGGCGGTGCTATCTTGCACTATTTATCTACTACCCAAAACGACAAACTTTCTCACATATCGGGTATTACCCGCATCCAGTCAGAGCATTACGTTTGGCTCGATCGGTTTACAGTTCGTAATCTAGAACTTGTCCGCAGTGCACATGAAGGAGGCGCATCTTTAGCTACGGTCATGGATAAAACGGTATCCCCTATGGGTTCACGGATGCTCAAAAACTGGATTTTGTTGCCCCTTATATCCGTAGAACGTATTCATGCTCGCCAGAATATGGTCGCTCATTTTGTGGAGAATTATTTTGATCATGAAGGATTGACAAGTCTCATCAAGCAGATCGGTGACATCGAGCGTATCGCTTCTAAACTTGCTATGGAGAAAATCTCTCCAAGAGAACTTAGTCAGCTGCGTCGATCGTTAGATATTATTCCTGACATCATCTTCACTCTCAAAGAAAGCAAGAACGACGATCTTACTTTTCTTGGTGACAAACTGCTACCGTGCCGAATATTAAGAGACGAAATTATGGTCACCTTATCTGATGACCCACCAGCACTTGTATCCAAAGGTAATGTCATCAAAGATGGAAAAAATGCCGAACTCGACGACCTGCGACACGTTATCAAAAATAGTAAGGAGTTATTGTTAGAGATCCAGACATCTGAAGCAGAACGTACTGGCATCACTAGTCTTAAAATCGGATTTAACAATGTTTTTGGTTACTACCTCGAAGTGACAAACAAGTACAAAGATCACGACAAAATACCCGAAACTTGGGTGCGAAAGCAGACACTTGCCAATGCAGAACGATATATCTCTGATGATCTCAAAAAGCTTGAAACTAAGATATTAACCGCTGAAGAAAAGATAGCTGAAATTGAAGAAAGACTTTATCACGAACTAGTTGTGACATCAGCGGGATATCTAGATGCAATCCAGCAAAATGCCAAGCAGATTGCCGTTATAGATTGTCTATTATCGTTTGCCCACATAGCTGTTAAAAACGAGTATTGTCGTCCGTTCGTCGACGATAGTCATATTATTGATATAAAAGACGGCCGCCATCCAGTAATCGAGCGCCAATTACCTGTAGGAGCAGCATATGTACCTAATGACATTACGCTTGACAATGACGATACGCAGATCATGATGATTACTGGACCCAATATGTCTGGTAAATCAGCCGTACTTCGCCAGACAGCGCTTATCACATTGATGGCGCAGATGGGCTCTTTTGTACCTGCGAAGTCAGCTCATCTAGGTCTCGTAGATAAGATTTTTACCAGGGTAGGTGCGAGTGACAATATTTCGAGTGGAGAGTCGACATTTATGCTTGAGATGAATGAGACGGCAAGCATTATGAACAATATTTCGCAGCGATCGCTGATATTACTAGATGAAATCGGGCGAGGAACATCTACTTATGATGGTATTTCGATCGCATGGTCATTGGCGGAGTTTCTTCACAATGGAAAGACAAGACCAAAAACACTTTTTGCAACCCATTACCACGAACTCAATGATCTTGCAGACAAATATGCTCGAATCAAAAACCATCATGTTTCTACTCGAGAAGTGGGAAACAAAGTCATCTTTCTCCGCAAACTCGTCGAAGGTGGCAGTGAGCATAGTTTCGGTATTCATGTAGCAGCCATGGCTGGCATGCCCAGAGATATTATATCCCGAGCGATGGAAATCTTAGAAGAATTAGAACAAAAATCTATCAATCAACCGACCGACGTCAAGTCTTCTAGCGCTCGTCACCAGACGAAAAACATCATACCCAATACGTTTCAGATGAGCCTTTTTGAAGCATCAGATCCTATAGCTGGTGAACTCAAAGCAGCAATCCAAGAGATAGACCTTAATGTCATGACACCTATAGAATGCATGCTCAAGTTGCACGAATTGAAAAAGATGATGGATTAGAATTAGGAGGAAAAAGAAAAGATAAGGGGCCAAGATTCAATGTGGTAGCCAACTTCCGAATGCAGAATAAGACTTGCCGACATTGATCCACTCATACTACCAGCAAGTCTTGTTAATGGTTATATAATCTTAGATTTTCACAAAGGGTGAACTCTTAATCATTCCATTTGTAACAACTTTAACATAATAAACACCTTGTGATAACTGGTTAATATCGATCATATTAATGCCTTTTGAAATATTTTGACGCGAGATTATCTGGCCACTGACATTTGCAATCTCAACCATGGAATCTTCAGACAGATTCATAAAAGTTAAAGAAACTTGGGATGCGATAATTTGAACATCTTCAAAGGTATTGACAAATACAATGCCCAAAATCGTTTCTATGCCATCATTATCCATTTGTATTAGTTTATAATAACTGGATTCTTTAGAAACTATTGTTTGGTAAGAAGAACCTACATCATTAATTTGACTAGGTACGAAAGCAATTTGGTCGTATTCAAGTCCATCTTTTGATTTTTCTATTTTAAATCCTTTATTATCTTTCTCAAAGGCAGTTGACCATAGCAGAAGCACCTTCTCTTTTTGATATTTGTAATAAAAATTTGTGAGCGTTACAGCCATCGGAGACAAGTTTATCAAGTCTGATGTCAAGATGCAATCTCCCCCATCTGGACCATCATAATTAAAAGTAAAATCAATACTTGTTTGGTCACATGGAACATTATATTTGATGATATAAGCTCCATTAAAATTTGAATTAAAAGTAAATGGTACTGAAGCGTCTTGAGCATTAACAGGATTAGTTACCAAAACCATGGAACCGTTGTTTGTATTCAAAGTGATACTGACTCCGCTATTGCTATTATTCGCACTAAAAACGAGAACAGTTTGGTATTGACACACATTAAAGTTTTGGCTTAATTGCGTAGTACTGCCACATGTGAGCGCACAGTTTTGGCTCCATGATGTAAAGTTTAATATCAGAAAAAATGCGAAAGCAAAAATTGCATGAATTTTCATATTATTAGTTTAAAGAATCATGGAACTATTTCCATCGTACAAAGGTGATGTATATCTTACGATATAGCGTTACACTATTCGCTAGCATCATTTTATAATTCTCACTATTCTGTACAGTAAAATCTTGATTTTACACTTCAAAAAATGTGTTTAAGTATGACCTTCTTCATAGGACAGCTATTATGCTTTTAGTTTTATTAATTTCTTCACATAAAAAATAATAATTGCAAATCATTTAAATTAATAATCTACAATTTTCATGCAGACATGATAAAAATCACCATATTTGCCATCAACATATTATCATTCAAAAATGTCATTAAAACTAAGTTCGTCAGATTGGAAAAAACTTATGTCATTGCCCGTAATAGTGGCTGCCCTTGGTTACTTTGTAGATATATATGATCTCCAGCTGTTTGGTATTGTGCGAGTTCCAAGTCTAAAGAGCATCGGGCTTAGTGATGAAGAAATCAATACGGTTGGAGCTAGTATCATCAATTGGCAAATGGGCGGCCTACTTATCGGTGGTGTACTTTGGGGAATTTTGGGTGACAAAAAAGGCAGATTATCGGTGCTTTTCGGCTCGATTATCACTTACTCGTTGGCAAATATATTGTGTGGCATGATACCTAAGATTACATTTATGGATCAAGTGACAGCATATAAAGCGCTTCGGTTTATAGCTGGAGTCGGCTTGGCTGGGGAGTTAGGTGCAGGAATAACACTCGTGTCTGAGAGTCTTCCAAAGCATTTGCGGGCATTGGGTACTTCCATTGTAGCTGGGGTTGGATTATTGGGAGCGGTTGTTGCCACATTTACAGTAAAATTATCCGGAGACTGGACGATAGCTTATTTTATCGGTGGGGCAATGGGTATTGCGCTTTTACTATTAAGAGTCGGCGTATTTGAAAGTGGTATTTATACGAAAGTAGCCCAAACTGATGTCGCAAAAGGCGATTTTTTCTCCTTATTTACAAATCGAGATCGTTTTGTAAAATACTTAAGATGTATTGGTATCGGCTTGCCTACTTGGTTTTGTATCGGCATCATTGCATACAAGGCTAACGAATACGGTACCGCATTTGGGACAGAAAAGGAAATAGAACCAGGACTGGCTATCATGTGGGCATATATTGGAATTTCAGTAGGTGATTTGCTCAGTGGTGTGCTTAGCCAATGGTTGAAATCACGCCGAATGTCCATATTATACATGATGGCATTTTCGTTAGTAGGCGTTATCTTCATGTTTTTGACTAAGCCCACGAGTACTTCCATGGTATATTTTTACTGCACATGGTTAGGATTTGGGACAGGTTTTTGGGCTATGTTTGTGACGGTTGGTGCAGAACAGTTTGGCACCAATCTGCGAGCTACTGCGGCAACAACAATCCCTAACATGGTTCGGGGAGCGTTGATCCCGATGAATATGTTGTTTGCTTTATTCAAACCATCATCTGGTGTAGTAGGTGCAGCAGCCATAGTTTGTATCGTAGCTTATGGTATAGGATTTTACTCTACGTGGACCATTTCTGAGACCCATGATAAAGACTTGGATTATATGGAATAATCACTAGGTCAATAATTAAAATGACTAGCACATAACATCATTTTTGCATCTCAACAACCTACTTTGATTTTAATTTCTTTGATCTTTCGCAACAAATATCCTCATATTGTTAAATAAAAATGGTATATTTGAATTCTATCACACATTACTGTATTAATATAAGCGTATGAAAAACTTAAAATTAACGATGCTAGCCGTCACTATACTCGGTTTTACTTCTTGCTCACGCAATCCTGTAACAGGAAAAAGAGAAGTGATGCTGATGTCGGAGTCTCAAGAGATCTCTATTGGCAAAGAAGCTGATCCGCAGATCGTAGCACAGTTTGGCTTGTATAATAATGCTACTTTACAATCATTTATCAATACCAAAGGAAAAGAAATGACTGCCATTTCTCACAGACCCAACCTCACATTTGATTTTAAGATCCTTGACTCACCTATCATCAATGCCTTCGCACTGCCTGGGGGATATGTATATTTTACGAGAGGTATAATGGCTCATTTCAACAATGAAGCTGAGTTTATGGGCGTCTTAGGTCATGAGGTAGGTCATGTAACTGCTAGACATGCAGGTCAGATGCAGCGCAAACAATTATTTACACAATTATTTTTGATAGGTGGATTGATAGTAAGCGAAGATTTTAGAAGGTTTGCAGACGTTGCGCAACAAGGAGCCGGTCTTTTGCTCCTCAAATTTAGTCGTAGTCATGAGTCTGAATCTGATAAGTTGGGTGTTGACTACAGCACAAAGGTAGGCTACGATGCGCATCAGATGGCTGGATTTTTTAAAACGCTGGAGAGAAGTAGTGGTGAAGAAGGACGGATACCGACTTTCTTGTCGACGCATCCAGATCCAGGTGATAGATTTACCAAAGTAGGTCAAATGGCTACTGAAGCGCAAAAAACGCTGGATCCTTCAGTCCTCAAAGTCAATCGAGACAGTTATCTTCGAATGATAGACGGCCTAATGTATGGT
>JANMMV010000801.1:0-4748 GCA_031373565.1 Saprospiraceae bacterium | reverse complement strand
ACCATCGATGGATCTCCAATTGTTATAATCCTGCGTATAGCCACTTGAACCAAGAGGATAATAATGCCCTGATTTAAATATTACTTCACCGTAACTATTACCTCCATTAATATTTGGGATACCAAAACTAATACTATTGATTGCTGCATAAAATGTTTTTTTAGGGGAGGCAAATGTACCAGGATTTAAATCATCCCCATTTGGATCTAAATATACGGATTGTGTGGGATTAGGAATTACCGGATTATGTACGACTGGAAGTTGCGCTATGGTTATAAAATAAACAAATTGAAGCAGACTTAATAGAAATATTTTATTTCGCATGCGAATTTATTTAAGTAGGTGCTTGATTTGGTTTATTTGCAGGTTTGACCTATTCATTAATTTATTATTCGTAGACCTCGACTTTACTTCGACTTCGCTCAGCACAACGCATTTTTTATTACGCTCAGCCTACAAATTCGTAATTCATAATTCAATTTGACTAAACACATCAGACCGTGAGACGCTATGGCGTTTGTCTTTGAGCCACCAGACTTGTCTTGCAAGGCGTGCATGAGACCATTCTCACATTCATTCATTCATTCATTCATTCATTCATTCTCGGATTCATTCATCAATATCTCCAACTAGTTACATCTTTACCTGCAGGCGTCGTCTTCTTCATGTCATTAACCCATCGTGGGATAAACATCCTATGATAGCGCAATCTAGACACTGCATTCGGTTGGCTATGGTCACCGTTCCAACAGTGTTCCGCTCGATCGCCATAATCTACTTCGCCATCATAGTGTGGGCTTGTAGTAGATTTAAGGAAATCTTCAGCCAGATATACTGCGTTGTTGAGATAATAGTTGTCCATATCACCACAGTAGATTCTTAGCTTACCACGTAATTTTGGCCCCAATTTTGGCCAATCTCGTTTGAGAATGTAGGACAGATCATAGTTTTCACGCCAGTATGCGGCCACTGTAGAATCTATGTCGCCGGTCATTCGATCCCAGATGCGTTTTGGATAACCATCTTTGTCCATGGGCGAGTACGTCGCTTCCCAGATATCCAGCTGCTGGCCAGATCTAGCCTTGTCTCCTAATACTAATTCTCGATACCCCATCTCTTGCATGGTGGCATCCACGTGCCCCAAGTAATTGCGATGAGCGGGTCTAGGTGTCTTTTTAAATTGACTATCCATAAAGTAGGCATTGCGATCCTTGTAAATGTCCACAGTCATATATGCTCTGAAATCGATAGGATCTGGACAAGCCACATAAGCACCGTTAAAATCATCAGGGTAAAATACTTGCGCAGCCATGGCTTCCCATCCACCTGTTGACCCACCATACATAAACCTGGACCAGCCCTCGCCAATGCCCCTAAATTGTTGCTCAATATAAGGAATGAGTTCTTTGACTATGGCATCTCCATATGGTCCTTGACAAGCCGTGTTGACTGCATACGAATCATCATAGTATGGGGTAGGGTGCTGGATTTCTATTGCCAATACCCTTGGGAAATCGGGACCTGACCACATCTTATAAAAATCATATGCTTCTTGGTCCACAATTCTATTGTAACAATCTAATCCAAAACGTGCATTAGGTACACAAGGCTTCGTCGTATCAGGTGGTGTTGTGGAAAATCCATCAAAATCACTTGGAAAATGCCCGTGAAATATGGCCAGCGGATACTTAACAGCAGGATGCTCGTTCCATCCTTTTGGTAGAAGTACATGAGCACCTATATACATATCACGTCCCCAGAAATCGCTTAATAGTTTGCTTTTGATCTTGATATGTTTAATCCACTCGCTGTCTTTGGGTGGCTCGATGGCAGGTATCATCTTATCAAGGGTTACATCTATCACCTTGCCATTTCCAATTTCCATCAATACGGGCGTAGAGTAAAGATTGCCTGGTGCTAAATTCCATTGCTGGCCTTCGCCTCTATCCATCGGCAAATTGACCGTATGTCCAGTCTTCAATTTGAAAGTTTCATACTTATGCAGCAATGCCTGTACGTAATATTTGCCCGCCGGTACGTCACTCAATTTATTAATTGGGAAGCCAAGCTCTGTTCCATCAAAAGAGATAGATTGTCCCTTTTGCCAGTTTTCAACATTCTTGCCAAAAGCGATTTGTGTAGCTGCGCCATCGACGATCTCAAACCGAGGTTCTTTGTCTTTATTTTTTGAAAACATCAAAATCATTCTACCATACTTGACATCATTAGCCAAGCTATCGGGAATCGAAATAGATATTTTGGAAGACAAATTACTTCCTATCTTATTGCATGAAAGTACACTACATATTAGTACTATATAACATGTGAATTTGAATGTGTTCATAAACCTTGTTTTGGCATCATTTAATACCGAAATATAGACAATTTGCGCAAAGCAAGCCTAGAAGTTCATAAATATATTGTTGAGAATCATCTAAATATAAGTAAGAAATAGGGTGTACTTCGGCAGTTCTGCTCATCAAATCCAATCCCTGAAAGTGCATCGTCGCCCTTTGATTAGGTACAGTCAATCACAGCACAAACATAGCAAAATCCCAACACCTATCGCACAATGCCTATTGACCCGTTTTCGTAAATGGAATGGTGAAATGTTTGGATTCATGCAGGATATGCATCCAATATCTCCCTGCTGCTAGCGTTTCGGTATCCCAATTGATGTTAATATCGGTACCCTCAGCATGTTTCGTATCTTGTCTGATACCATTGACATCGGTGATATACAAGGCAAGCTTATGTTCTTGCTTAAATGTAAGTTGTAAGAGAAGCTGATTACTACAGGGGTTTGGAAACAGCTGGAAGGATGCTAGCCCTGGCAATGATGCTGTGGCCGTGGTCTCGTTGATGGTAGCACAATGTTCTTGCGTGCAATTAAGACAGTCACTGATCGTCACGCAATATTTTCCAACTGATAAATCGCCTAATTCAGCGGTTGTTTGTCCGTTCGACCAAAGGTAGTTGTATGGGCCGCAACTACCACTAGTGGTTATTTTGATGGAACCATTTGACTGCCCTGCATCGACGTTTTGTACTGTTGACTGCACTGTAAATGCAGCGGTATCGTAGACGATCGTTGCCGATACACCTGAACTCAAATTGTAATAACTCCCACTTCCGCTAGTTTTCAAAGCGGTAGCTCGTACCAAATAGCTAATCAACCCCTTCTGAACGCAGGCATCAATGTAGGTAGAGTCCGTAACTGCTTGCGCATTGAGCAGTTGATAGGTACTGTCGGCAGCATATTTCCTGTAAATAAAAAAACCAGCCGCAGCTTTCGGACCCTGCCATGCTAGTCGTACACTAAGACCTTCTTGGGTAGCAACCAGATCATCTACGGGTGCAACTACATGCATGCGAACGGTCGGGTCGCCCATGAGTGCTGTCGAAACATATCCACCGTAGAATCGCGGATTATAGATTCCTCTGTTGTTCATCACAAGCTGTGCGGCTAGTCCAATTGGTTCGCCCAACGCCATGTGATGTAGCTGCCAATTAGGTCTATTCCCCCAAGTGCTATTCAGGCAAGTCTTCGAAGCAATGGCTGCCCGTAAGAAATTATTAGGGAAATCCCAATCACCAAAATATGAACCGAACAACATGGTAAAAATAGATTGAAGAGAATCGGTCGTAAAATTTGTCGTATTAGAAATGTCAGATGCACTTTCGGGACCACCACCACCGCAGCCATAGGACCATAAGTAAGAATCTTTCGATAGAGTTTGTCTGTAAGGTAGTTCCTTTACTTTATCAATGCCAAACATCACTGAGAAATTCTTCCACCCGGACTGTCCCAAAGCCTCCAAGTCGAGGGGGTAATTGTTGTCGATGAGGCCCCGCTCAGCCATCTCCATTTTTCCAATTCGCCAGGCATGGTTTTTATCTAAGTAGCGTTTTAGCAATTTTTCCTCTGATTCAGGAAATTTAGTCATGTTGCTGAAATCCACTCGTCCTATTTGCAGATCAACTTTAGATGGGAAATAATTATTATCAAATTTACCATCACCAGGAATATTATCATTTCGTGAACCTGTCGCAGCTGTCGTATTTACAGTTTGATCCGTCCAAAGGCCATCAATAGTACCGTAATAGCCATCACAAGGCCATGCACCTCGGTGATCGCTATGGTGCCCATCCGTAGCAACTTCGCCGCTGTACGGCACGGGAACTCGACCTAGAATAAATAAGGCGTGTTGTCGATCAGGGTTTTTCTGTACCCAATTAAGAATGCCCATTTTCACTGAAGTAACGGGATCATTGCGCTTCACAGAAATAGTGTCGGCGTCCCAGCCATCATGCTCCAAATCATCCAACAAGCGGGCAATCTCATATGCCAGCCCTTGCTTCATACTGCGATCAAACACAACCAAGCAGGCACCGCGATGATGTTGGGGCAGAACTTTTATTCCTGAGTAGATATAGCCAGAACCAAAGTTGGGAGTGCCGTCGCCGTAGGGAAAGGCAGGTAAGCTTTTTAGAATTTGATATTCGTAACCGATTCCCGTTTGCACCGAAGTATCTGTCCAAGATGTACTTGTGGGCGGCAAATAAACCAAACTATCGCCCCAAACCTCGTCAGTGATCGATTTCCTCCAGATGGTGTAGCCACCGTTCGCAGGGTCAGGAACCCAGCTCAAGCTTATTTGCGGTGGGTTTTCTTGCACTTCTGCTTGCGTAATGACGGACTGTCTAGCGTCGTACTTATCTTGTGCCATTGCGCCAGATCCAAGAAC
>JANMMV010000748.1:0-5737 GCA_031373565.1 Saprospiraceae bacterium | reverse complement strand
ATGATTTTGCTATGGTAAAGCTTAGTAAGTATTTCATTTTGATGGCATATAAATAATGTCATTAGGTGAAAGCCCCTTAAGAATTTCGACCTTTTGATAGTCTTTGATGCCTATTTCTACGTGCATTTTTTTATTATTTTTTATCAGGACATAAGCATCATCGATGAGGAATTTTCTAGGAATTGTCAGGGCATTCTTTTTTGTTAGCACAACAATATTTGCTTCGACGGTTAGGTTAGGATACAGGGTTGGCGGCTTTAATACAAAATCAGCTTCTAGTGTAAAAGATTTTGAGCGTTCATTCATGATGGGGTTGATCTTACTGACTTTTGCTTCAAAAACTTGCCCCTTGTAGCTGTCCATTTTGATATAAACTGATTGCCCTAAGTTTATTTTAGTAATGTCATATTCGTCTATTTGTAGTTCTAGCAGAAAATCATCAGCATCCCCCACAATGGCAACTGCGTTTTGGCTATTGACCATTTCTCCTTTTTCTTTTAATAAGGCATATACTTTGCCGTTGATGTCGCTTCTTACAATATAATCTCCTTTTATCGTGGAACTGATTTGCAAAGTTTTTTTAGCCTGTCTGTCAGCAAATTCTAATTGACGCTTCAATTCTCTGAAACGCAAAATGATGGCATTGTATGCTGTTTTTGAGTTCTTGTAGGCAAGTTCTCTTTGTTCAAATTCATTCTGCGATCCAATCTGTTGGTTCCAAAGACTACGCTGTCTTTCAAGAAGTAAAGAGTCACTATTTTTCTTTGCGTTGGCCAAATCTATATTGATTTTCAGTTCATTTAGTTTGTCGGAATTGGCTCTTAAGTCAGCATAATCTGCGGCCAATCGAGCATTATCTGTATTAAGTTGAGTTGTATTATTTAGGACCTGGAATAGAGGATCACCAACTTTTACTTTATCCCCTTCTGATACATAAATGCTTTTTATCAAGCCGTTGACAGTCGAAAAGACCTGATATTGGTCTTTACTTTTCACAATACCCGACGCATAAACCGATTCGGTAATTGCTTCCACTTTAACTTGGGTTTGCTCGATCTCCTTTTTACAACTACTTAATAATAGAAGCAATGTACCTATCGTAACATTACATATATGCCGACTAAAAGCCATCTTTTATTAATTTTAATTTATTGAAACACTACAAAGATAATTACTAAAAACACATGAATTGCTGATGGGTATTTTTTTGTCATGATGCATATCATTTTTCAAGAGGCTTAGGCCAAAATACTTGATTACATGATTGAAGTATTTTCACAAATATCTTCAATACTCAATCTAAGTACATTTAAAGTTGCACAGTTTGATATCATATAGCGTGTTCCATTTCTTTTTTTAATGTCCAAGAGTCAGTGACGGAGGTCTGAAGCCAAACCTTCTTTGAACGTCTGAGAACCTGCACATTAACACCTAAAAGTTCTGCTATTCTTCTTTCAAATTCGAAAACAACTTCATCTTCCCAGAATTCAACTTCGATATCTTTATCAAAATCTGGGTTTAAATCAATGATTGTAAAATTTGAAACTATTTCATCATATTGATGATTTGAATGAAATTTGTCGTGATTACTTTTATAGAATTTTAGTGATAATCCAGGTAGTAACGATGAAAACTCGTTTTGAATGCTTTTGAGTTGTGTATCCTTTGTGACTAGCATTTGGTATGATTGTATTTGGATGAATTAATAAATGTTATGAGTGGCGTTTGATTTTCAGATTAATGACTCTATTTCAAAAGATGCGCAATTCAAATAGGTCGTTATTAGAAGGCAAATAATTAGAATAATTGCAATTCTGACATTTCTTGAAGCTCTCATTCGGAATTCTATTTTTTTGTTAAGTAATATTTAATGATCGATATCCAATCATGTAAGACTGCTTGAATAGTTCTGAACACGCAAACTGTGGTGTTTATGCCATAATCTGAAAGACCTGGCTATGAACTGGCTGATGTCCTCAGATTCGGATAAAGCGTCTTTGTATGATCTGAAATTTGACAATTTGAATAATCTATCTTACAAAGTAATAGATTATTTATCTTGCTTGTCATGATCTATATCATAATAAGTAGTGATTTTCATTGTAGTGTAAGTGTATTTCGAAACAGATGCTTGGGAGTAAATGCAAAAAGACCATCTGAATTTCTTCACATGGTCTTTTCGCATATAATTGAAATATTACCCGATGTTAGGTTACAATTCGAAAATTAATAGCCTTCGTTTTGTTCCATTTTCGCGTTCGTGTCCATTTCGCTTTGTGGTATAGGCAAGACTAGTTTTGGACTGTCAGACATTAGCCCTTTGACTGTTGCACCCGTTCTCTTAACATCGTAGATACCAAAACCTTCAAACGACAACTCTAGCTGCCGCTCCAGCCTAATCTTATCAATATTTACATTGCTGAATAATGTGGCGCCGCTTCTAGTCCTAAGGGCGTTGATATCATTTAACGGGCTATCACCGACTGCTGTGCCAAGTTTAGCATTAGCTTCTGCTCGGATAAGATACATTTCCGCCAATCTCATGACAGGGACATTGCCAAATTGATTAGTATATTTGGACGACAATGTTGCACCTGCTTCATTCATATAAGTAAATAAACTTCGTTGGTCATTAGGGTCATCAAAAAGTGCAAAATACTCGGGATTCAATATTATATCGCCACCTCGTCCACCATTTGCCTGTGAGGCGTAGAATTGTATAAATAGATTTGTACCAGACTGAGCTGTTACTTGCATCATAAAAATATCTTCAGTACCGTCCTCATCACGATTGAATGCATCTGCAAAAGTGGGAGCTAGTGACTTGCCACTACTATCTATAACGATGCTTGCCGCATCCCTAGCTGCGTCGAAATTGCCCTGATATAAATTGATTCTGGCAATCAAACCAATAGCCGCATATTTATTGGCATAAAATCCATTGTCAGCGGGCAACATAGTTCTCGCTTTTTGTAGATCTGCAGTAATCAAAGCATAAACTTCCGCTTGTGTACTTCTAGCGATACTCAGATCTTTTGCGAAGTCTACAATACCTTCTGTCCTAATAGGTACTCCCAGCGTCTTACCTCCATAGAGGCGCACTAATTGGAAATAACTTAAAGCTCTTAAGAATCTAGCTTCGCCTTCTAACGTAGCACGTTCGGTATCGTCTTTGATAAGATCCACATTGTCGATCACAAGATTGCATTGGTTGATCGTTTTATAGTAAGTGTCCCAAATAGCTTGGACTGAGAAGTTATTAGCAACTATCGTTTTAAAATACACATCTCTTAATTCAAAAAAAGTCCCCTTCCAGTCGATTTGATTGTCTGCTCCAAGTAGATCAGAAACCACATGAACGTAACCGCCTTCTGAACCTTCACGACCGATTACCGCGTAAGTACCTACCATCAATTTTTTGATATTGTCAGCTGATGTTAGCGCGACGTTGTCTGAGATACTTAGGGTCGGCTCAACAGTAAGATCATCTTCGCAAGAAAAGAAAAATATGCAGCATACTAAAGCGATATATTTGATATGATAAATTTTCATTTTTTTAAAATTAAAGTGGTTAGAAATTGATGTTTAAACCGATGGTTGTGGTCTTAGCGTTAGGAGCTGAATAAAAGCTGAATCCAGTATTGTATCCATCACCTTGATCCGCTCTTGCTTCAGGATCATAACCTGTAAAATCTGTAAATGTGAGCAAGTTGACTCCAGCCACATAAATTCTTGCACTACTAATAGCCGCTTTTTTGACTAATTTTTTTGGTAAATTATATCCTAGATTGATATTTCGCAATCTAATAAAATCCGCTTTTTCGAGGTACCTCGTAGATAATGAGTTTCCATTAGATCCATATAATCGCGCTTGGGGCACTTGGGTAATATCACCAGGTTTTTGCCATCTGTTCAATTGGTTTTTTGTCTGATTATCGAAGTAATCCGCATTGGTCTGCTGGTATATTCCGCCATAATTAAAAATGCTAGCTCCCCATTCTCCTACAAATGTAAATGATAACGAAACATCTTTGTACGAAAGCTCATTCGTGAAACCAGATATCCATATCGGCGCTACATTGCCAGCTAAAACCCTATTGGCGAGACCAAAATCATTAGTTGTTTCTGTATCACTTCCTTCTGTATAATACAGTGCATCGCCATTAGCTGGATCTACACCAGCATATTCTACTAAGTAGAATGTGTTTACTGGTTGGCCGACACGATTGATATTGATAAAGTTTATGACATCTGCATTTTCATTTGGTAAATTAGTGATTTCATTGGTGTTTTTTGCAACATTGAAATTAGTCGTCCATGTAAAATTATTGTTTTTATAATTTTTTGTGTTAATGACAACTTCGATGCCTCTGCTTTCTAGCGAGCCTATATTTTTGTTGAAGGAACCCTGTCCCGAACTCCCTGGAACTGGCACACGAAATAAAAGACCGTCTGTGTTTTTGGTATAGAAATCTAATTCGCCTGATATTTTATCTTTCAGTATGCCGAATTCTACACCTAAATCTAATTGATTTGTTTTCTCCCATGTCAAATCATTATTGCCTGGCTGCTCAAGAATGATACCCGGAGATCTGTTGTAGGAAACACCATTGTACAAAGTCTTGGACGCAAAATTGCCAATCTCAGAATTGCCCAATTGGCCATAACTAGCCCTCAATTTCAAAAATGAGAATAAATCATTGTCTTTCAAGAAGGATGATTCGCTGACGATCCAGCCTGCTGATATGGCTGGGAAAATACCAAATCTATTATTGACACCAAATCGAGAAGATCCATCTCTCCTTATACTGGCTTTGACAAAGTATTGATCGTATAAATTAATCGTTGCTCGTGAGAAATAAGATAGAAAATTGTATTGTTCTATCCCACCTCTTCCTCGAGTAATCTCAGCTGCACTCGATATGCTAGTAAAAGCATCTGATGGAAATTGAGTACCCGTGACACTTGAAGTAGATCTTTCAGAATTGTTAAACTCATGCCCTGCAACCACGTTGAGATCTATGCGATCAGAGAGATTTGTGTCAAAGGTCAAATAATTAGAGAATATGTAGTTTTCTGATGTTCCATTAGCATTATAGGCGTAACCATTGGTAGACATAAAGGGTGTGAGTATGCCACGATACTGGTCTTCGACGGTATTGGATAAGTCATATCCAAGGTCTGAATTAAATTTGAGGCCTTTCCATATTTTAGCTTCGCCAAATACTTTGCCTGTTACTCTTCGGAGATTGGTTGTATAATTAGCATATTTATCTTCTAGCAAAAAGTTTGGATACAAGGTATTCGGGTTAGGTTCTCCATCATCAGTGTATGCAGGCGATATGGGCGATTGGGCGATCGCTTGTAGCGGAGTTGTAAATGAATTGTCATTGTCAATTCGTTCTATTTTCGTTTTGGAAACCCCAAGATTCATTCCCACTGTAAAAACATTACTAATTTTATGTTTGAGATTCATCCTTGCATTCAATCTTCTAAGCTCATTGCCCAACATGATGCCTTCGACATCGCTCATGCCGCCACCTATAAAGTATTGGGTCTTCTGATCCCCACCCGAAATAGACAAATTGATGTCAGACTGTTTACCGTTTTTAAAAGCGATTTTATTCCAGTCTGTGTCAACTTCGCCGCTTTTCCAGTCCGTACCATTTGATAAATAATCAAATAGTCCATCTACCTCTGCTTGTCCGTCGACTGCACCCAATGAATTAGTAGCTGA
>JANMMV010000692.1:0-3075 GCA_031373565.1 Saprospiraceae bacterium | reverse complement strand
ATGAGAATAAAAATAGTCTTTTATTTCTTGTGTGATTTCGTATTGCTCAAAAAGACAATCGTATTTGTACTCCTTTGCCTGTCTCCAATTAGAAACCCTATGCCCAATAAAACTATTAAAGAGATAATCTGAGTGTTTTTTCTTTCGGTCTTGATACAAATCAGAATCGTAAGCGTGAGAGACATCTAGTTCTAAATGTGTACTATGCTCAAATATGAAATCAAGCACATGCAACCAAGGCACCTCAACCGCTTCATTATAGGTAATATAATACCATTCAGGTTGAAATTCTTCTGAAAATTTCTCGTTTAGTCCTTTTTCAACATCAATACCTAATTCTACTTTGACAAACTTTCTAAACTTGTAATTGTTCCATTTGTCCATTTCGTTTATATCGATTAATTATATCATTTTTTCTTTCTTGATGCCTGATTTTTATTTGTTCTTCTATCGAATATTTTGCTTTTGATGTTTGGGCAAATTTATTGATTAAAATCAATCTTATATCACTGGCTGAAAGCAAAGGCATTTCTTCTTTTTGGGTTATTTTTTCACTCAAAGTAAAAGCCATTGCCATCATAACTAATGCCATGTGATGGTGCCATGCTAGCCATCCTCTTACCTGATAGTCGGTCATTCCTAGCTCTTGTTTGGCCTCTCTAAATGCATGTTCTACCCAAAATCTATGACAAAGCATAAAGGCAAGTTGTTCTAGCGTATATTCGCCATCTTTGGCATTTGAAAAAGCATATTTATACTCCCATTTATTTTTGCTATTCTTTTCTCTGCTGACAATCAACAACTTAGGCGAACATTTATTTTCTATTTCATCAAACACAAATACATGTTGCATGTAAGCCTCAACCGCTAATACCCCCTTTGTGCCATTTCTCAAAGTAACTTTTTGCCAATCTTTCTCAGCCAAACTTGCTATATGCACATCCGCATTTATCGGTATTTTATTTGGCAACAACTTTGTAGGAGTTCGTCCCCTGCCTGCTTTTTTCTCTTTTATTTCAAATTCAAAAGGCTCTAAATATATACTTCTGTTGTTGTGAATATCAATCACATAAAGCTCATTTAATTCCTCAAGGGCAGTCAAAAATTTTAGATCGTGCCCATAAAGCCCATCTGCATTTATCCAGTCGAATCGTATTGCTGCCGCACGTTGTGATTTTATGATTTCAAGTGCCAATTCTGGTTTTGTTTTGAAATCACGTTGGTCTTTTGGGACTCCAACCTTATCGCATCGTTCAGCATCGTCTGTCCAACTTTTTGGCAAATAAAGCCGTGTATCAATGATACTGACCATGTTTTCAGAAGCCAGTGCTCCGTAAACTGCCACCTGGCTATTGCACGTTTTACCTAGATTACCGCAATATTGATGACTCACTCCAACTGACTCAATCCCTTTTTTTTCTTCCCCAGATTCATCAATTACAAATGCTACATGCCTTCGAGCTTCAAATAGCTGATTCACATCTTGAGCGGCTGAGCTCATAGCATCTTGAGCACTCCAAGGAGACTCACTTATGAAATGTTGAATCTTGTAATAATCCTCTTTTGAGTACCCGTCAGTCATTTTTTCAATATTCCTATGTGACTTTTCAGTCGTGTATAATGCTTTGATGTAATATAGGGCTTTATCATAGCATTTACCCGTTTTTGTCTTGAATACCAACGCTTTATTTGCAAAAAACCTATTGAACCTTTGCTCAATAGCAGATAATTCGATTAATTTGTTCGAATAATTTATAAGAGTGTCTACATACACAAATATACTAATATTCCGCTATAAAAAAAATCAAATGACTGATTATTAAATATTTAATTGTATATTTTTATAACTATTCAAATATGTCAAAGTAGAATTAGTAAATTGTCGTTTAAATTTTGCCCATATTTTTTCTGCTGGATTTAGTTCTGGACTGTATGGTGGAAGGAAAATAAGTATGATATTATCTGGTATTTTTAATGCTTTCGCTTTATGAAAAGCCCCATTATCTAACACGATTACTTTTAATTCTTGATCGTTTTGTAAGGAGAATTGGTCTAAAAACAGTTGAAATGTATTTCCATTACACGATGGCAATTCCATCAAAAAACTATCACCATCAAGAGGCGAAAATGCACCAAAAAGATAGGTTGATTGAAACACTTGTTGGAATTTACAAATTGGTTTTATACCTTTTGCTGTCAAGGTTTTACCAGCTCTTGTAAACATACCAAATCTACTTTCGTCTTGAAAATATAAATTGACAGAATTAAACTTATTTTTTGCACAATTTACTGCTTCTGTGCAGATTTGAGCGAAGTTTTTTTAAAAGCCTCTACCTGTTCTACTGATTTTTTGGCATGATATTTTCGAGCAACCTTTACCTTTGAGCCAAAGTTTTTGACACAATATTTAAGCAAAGTATTATACAAAACAGGATTTCCTAATTCTTTTTCAACCCATTCTTTAAGCTCTTTATAGCCTCTTATTCCATTTTCAGGATTACTGAGTTTCTCCTCTATTTTTAAATGTTGTGCTTGAGTAATCTTACTAGGTTTAAATCCCGTTTTGTTGTGCTTGAGTAAATTTTCAATTCCTCCAGTTTGATATAAGGTGCGCCATTTGTGAACACTATAACTGCAAAGTCCTGTCTGTTCCATCAAATCTCTTTTTGAAACTGGTTTATTGTCTTGTTTTTTCATAACCATTAACAACTGTATTCTGGGTTGTATAAAAGGGATAGAAGATTTCAAAAAAACTTTGAGTTCTTTCATACTTTCTTTTACAGGTATTTGTAATGCGATTGACATAATTATTATTTATAATACAGACCAAATATAAACAAAAAAAAACAAATCACAAAATTGGACTGTTTTATTTTTCAAATTGGTATAACTGTTTTTTGAAAAATAAATCTTTCTATGGTTCTCTCTGAGTGCCCATAGATTTGTAAAATTGGATAAGCAATTGGTAAAAAATTAGGTGATATAATTTCGGAAATTATATTGGTTGCCTTTAATACTTCTGTATAATAATCAGCGTAAAATTTGTGTTTTGAAAGTTGAGATATTTTTTGTGAG
>JANMMV010000730.1:0-2118 GCA_031373565.1 Saprospiraceae bacterium | reverse complement strand
TAAAAACTTAAGTCTTGTTTTGACAATTTGATCTGTTTTGCTGTTTTCATGAAATAGTGTATTCAATTCATCATGAAAGGTTACGCCATATTCTTGTGCATTGTCTGCTACCCTATCTATACTGATATATAGATCACTATGCAGGTCTGTGTCTTCCTTGTAAGGAAAAGTTATGATGTCCGTGTAGTAATCGTGACCAAGATATTTGATGTTCATATCTAGGAGATACTCATCGTCACAAAAAATGTAATTGAGATTATCTATCGTTTTTCCTTCAGATTTTGCGACTTGTAATAGCCACAAAATATAGTCATTCTCTTTATCTGGAAATGGATGTAATACTTCACCCTCTAAATGAAAATTAATATCTCTGGGCATAGTTCGAATGTATCTTAAAACTAGACCGTCGCCGTATTGATTTCAAAAAACATCTCTACTTGTCTCCCATTGTCATTAAAAGCGATCTGGTCACAAAGTGCTTTCATGATATGCACTCCTCGGCCACCGCAGCATTCAATGTTTTCAGCACAAGTGGGATCTGGTACAAAATCATGATTAAAACCATGGCCTTCGTCCACCACACAAAAAGCGATACCATTGGTCTGCTCCTTGATATGAATAGTTACGTTTTTGGTTTCATCAGACTTGTTGCCATGAATGATAGCATTGTTTACTGCTTCTGTGAGGCTAATCAAGATATCGCCATATTTATCAGCGTTCAATACATAGTCCAGCTCCATCGTTTTGAGATAGGATTCGACTTCTAAAATATTGTTAGGATTAGAAGAAATTGTAATCATGGTGTGTTTAATCATTTGTAATACCCGCAATTTGAGTGATTCAAATACTGTGCCGATGTTTCAATTATGGGAAAAGAAAGGGTCATCAATGAATTTTTGGTTTTGAAATTATTTCCCCGCTGCTTTCAATGATTTATAATACTCGTCAACTAATGTTTTATAATATGGCTTGAGCGATGGTGAAGTGGATTTGTACATATCAACTTCAGCCTGACGCTTTTTAAGATATTCTTGGATAGCGGGTGGCAACTCTTTTCTCATTTCTTGTGCTGTCTCCGATTTCCGTTTTTCATCAAGATCCCGTTGTCTCTCTGCCTTCTCTGCTTCGAGCAGTCTTGTCTCAATATCTTTCATTCTTTTGAGGGTCTCACCGTTGAGACGCTTATTAACTAGTTCGGTCTCGATTTTATCCATATTTTTAATGATGTCATCGATTTCCTTCATGCCTTTGCCCTGTTCCTTCTTCTCATTGTTGATATCTTGGAGCATTTTACGCATCGCAGCTTGCTTGGCTGCCGCTTGCGCAAAATCTTTGGCTGAGCCTTTCTTCCCTTCTTTGCCCTCTTTATCCATTTTTTCCTTCATGCCTTTCAAATCATCAGACAGGCCTTGTTGGCCTTCCGTGATTTTGTTCAGCGGCTCCGACTCCCCACTCTTTTTACCTTTCTTTCCACCAGGCTTATCACACATTTGCGAACCTGGCATCCCACCTGATTGTTGTTTTTGTGCCTTCTCAAGGGATTCGTTAAGCATGACAGCTAGATCATTAACGTTTTTCATAGAGCGTCGCTGCTTTTCTTTTCCCTCGGGCACAAGTCTTTCTTCTAGTGCAGTTATCGATTCTTTGACGTTATATTTGATCTCGGCAACCTTTTCCATTACGAAAGATTCGATATCTGCATTTCGTTTACTCAATGCGACTAACGTATCTTCTATGTGCTTGAAGTCTTTCTGCAATTTGAACTGCTCACGGATCAAATCGGTGTATGCTGGCGTATTCGCAATGATTGGATTAAGGTTATTGAATAGCGCTTCTTGGTCATAAGATAGGTTGACAAGATTTTCAAGCAATTGACGTAATGTCTTGACATCTTCACCTGCTTGCTCAGACTCACCTGCTTTCATAGATGCTTCCATGTCATCAGCTTGCTTTTTCATCTTTTTGGAAGCTTTCTTTTGAGACTTAGAGGCAGCTTTGTTGTCCCCTTTTTTAGCATCTTCCTTGGCTTTTTTCATGTCATCCTTTGTTTCCTCCATCTTCTCCTTATTCTCTTTACCCATATCTTTTGGTGGAGATAACTCTTTATTTTTCTTTTCT
>JANMMV010000724.1:0-6515 GCA_031373565.1 Saprospiraceae bacterium | reverse complement strand
CTTCTCATTATTCAGGTGGTAATGGCAATTTTGTAAAAGTAAAGCATGACAATACCTACGAGACACAGTATCTTCACATGTCAAGATTTGCGAAAGGGATCAGACCAGGCACAAGAGTAAAACAAGGACAAACGATTGGTTATGTAGGTTCTACAGGTTTATCAACAGGTCCGCACGTTTGCTTTAGATTCTGGAAAAATGGCGTTCAAGTCAATCACTTGAAGCTCAAACTTCCTACCGCTAAACCCATGAATATGGTGGAATTGCCTAATTTCTTTAAGTACAGAGATGTAATGATAACTAGGTTAGACCAAGTTGAAAATGGCGGAACAGTGATACCAAGTACAGGCGACGTCAAGCCGTAAAAGATTTTTGTTGCTTTCAAAGAGCACAAGTCATACACCATTTTATTAAGTTCATACATCTATTGATTATACCAACAATGGTATCGTATGCATGACTTAGAAAGCATTATCCAAGATTGCAAAATCAAAAAATCAGGGGCTCAAAAACAGCTCTACGATAGGTATAAGGATATTCTCTACGCCATATGTATCAGGTATATCAAAAATGCGACCGATGCAGAGGACGTATTTATTGAGGCGTTTTATAAGATTTTTCACCACATCGATCAATATCATGGTGATGGCAGTTT
This sequence comes from Saprospiraceae bacterium, assembly GCA_031373565.1. Classification (GTDB taxonomy): domain Bacteria; phylum Bacteroidota; class Bacteroidia; order Chitinophagales; family Saprospiraceae; genus OLB9. Next base: position 5,860 of record JANMMV010000724.1, on the reverse strand, counting down.
TGAAGGGTGGATGAAACGAATAGTTGTCAATGAAGCCTTACAATTCCTGCGCAAAAAATCTCGACTGGCCATCCTCACCGAACTCACGGACCATACACCTGTACCCCCAGACAGAGAAGATGAATGGTACAGCCCATACGAACTCGAAGAAATCATGGCAGCAGTACAAGAACTCCCTGATGGTTACAGAACGATATTCAATATGTATGTGTTTGAAGAATATAAGCACCGAGAAATCGCCGAGCTGCTACGAATAAGTATCAATACTTCAAAATCCCAGTATCTATTGGCAAAAAAGAAATTGATCGACATGCTTTCGAAAACCAAATCACAGATTAATAAGCCTTAAGCCATGGAACAAGGTCATAAACCATCCAATCCACTCGCGGAGAAAGCTAGGTCATATTCAGTAAGACCTAAGGATCAAGTCTGGCAAAAACTCGATGCTAAGCTTGCACACAAACGTGTGAAGCGAAGATCTCTCAAGGTCAATGCGATCATCATCGTAGCTGCCATCGTGATAGGTATTGCGGCTATTGCGGCAGTGATCCAAGTAACGCATTTGTTGGGGAAGTAGGGAGATCCGCAAAATACACCAGTTTTCAGATTACTAGATAGAGATTTTCCTACCTCATCTTGGGACGTCGTCGCTTGCCACCACCCATTCCCTGCGCAGGATTCATACCCATCGATTGTGCTACCTTCATCTGGCCACGTTGCGCTATCGCAGTATCAAATTGCTTGATTTGATCCTTGATCATAGTTTGTGTGACTTTGAGTTCTTTAGTTTTATACATATAGTTTTTGGCACCATTCCAGTTTCCCTTCTGCGCTTGAATACCTGCCATCTGCAGGAGGATCATCGCTTTCTCATCATCAGAGTTGAGCTTCATAGACATCGCTTTGTTAAAATATCCCTCTGCGAGGCTATTCTCTTTGCGTTGTGCTGCTAAAGATCCTTTGAGCATGTAGTACATCGCTTTGTTGGTACTGTAAAGTAGATTTGGAAAATAGATCAATCCCAATCGTGACTCAGCGCCATCAAAATCCTGTGATTGGAGCATTTCGCCAGCAGACTGGATGGTTCCCATCAGCAAATAAGATACTAGTGCAATAATGCCTACTAGAAAAAAGATCCATCCATACCCAAATCCTAGGGTCATGGTCGTAACGATGCCACCGATGAACCCTAAGGCAATCATGGCGAACTTGGCGTATATATTTACTTTAAACATATGTCTGAATAGTTATTGTGATTAAGTGTCGTAAAATCGGAGCGCAAAAATAAACGCTTTTTTCAATGATAGTGCTTACTGTGTGATCTATTTGTTTTAAATCTGTGTTAATAGTGGTATAAAAAGAAAGATAGCACCCATGAAGATACACCTTATTTCAACCGAAGGAGAAAAAAACTACAAAGGTACCAACGAACGAGGGCAAACCATGTCTTTTTCTGGTAGTAAAGAAATGGTTTCTCCCATGGAAGCGACCTTGATGGCGTCAGCGGCCTGTAGTTCCATTGATATTGAGTTAATTCTCACTAAAATGCGCCAGCCCTTCACCCAAATTGAAGTGCAGGCCAACGCCAATCGCGCAGAAACGGAACCTAAAGTTTTTACTGATATTCACCTACACTATATCATCCATGGAGACGTTAAGGCAGAAAAAGTGGAAAAAGCGATCGAGATGTCTATGACCCAATTTTGCTCCGTATCTATTATGCTTGCGAAAGCAGCACCGATTACGACTTCTTATGAGATTAGGGGGTAGTGCTGGTTTTATCCATAAAGTTCCTCTAGTTCTAATTTTTTAATTCTTGATGCTATCGCACCTAGCGTTCGTCCGAAATGTTCAGCCATATCTTTTGGGTTTACACCGCAGATTGTCGAAGTTTGCAACTTCGATACGATTATTCAGGAATTTATAATTCATTATCTAAGCAGTAGAAAAGTAAGCATTATCCCAAATTCCGCATTGGACTTTATTCGAAAGAAAATATGACAAAATAGTTGACATTGCTCGGAGATTTTATCCCGGAGTTGTAGCCTTCGCTACATCGAGGATATAAAATTGAGAACGATGGCAAATATGCAGTAAGATTTTCTTGTAGTTCATTTCTAATGCGGATTTTGGGATCAAATTTGCTACAAGTAACCATCATTTTATTATCAATAAGCATGGACACAAAATAGTCAACCAAAATGCAATGCACTTGTGACATTTACTGTCGTCGGGTGGATTGACGTATTTTCAAGAAATGATTACCGAAAAATTATTTTCGAAAGTCTGATCTTTTGCCAAAAGGAACGGGGATTAACTATAAATGCTTATGTGATCATGAGCAATCATATACATCTTATTTGTTATGTTAAGGACCCTTTTTTGTTATCAGATGTTATGCGAGATTTTAAAAAAATTACATCAAAAGCAATTATTGATTCCACCCAGAAAAATGATAAAAAGAGCAGAAAAGAATGGATGATCCGAATTTTTGAATACTATGCAACGTATAACAAAAACAATAAAACGCATCAATTTTGGCAGCAAGACAGCAAGCCAATAGAACTGGAAAGTCCAAAATGGATCAATAAGAAACTTGCTTACATTCATATGAATCTAGTTTTAAATGGCGTAGTTCAGGAGCCAGAAGCTTACGCTTATAGCAGTGCTCGGGATTATTTGGGAATGGCTGGATATTTAGAAATTGAGAAGATTGAACTGGACAATAATGCTCGTTATTTATATTAATTGTGTGTCAATGAATAATAAATTCATAAAATATAGGATCGCAGTTGCAAATTTTTATCAAGCTTTGCATGACTGCGACCATCGTGAGACGATGCGATCGAAGTCGCAGAACTTGTGACGCCTAAGCACTACTTCGACCAGCCTGGGCTTATTTCCTAAATTCATACACTAACCCGATAAAAGGATAGTTTTCTAGTCCATAATCACCTCTTTCCAATTGCCTGATTGCTTTCCACCCAGCTGAACCATATAAATTTTTGTATATCTTCACTTCTAGGTTTAAATTAAATCCCAAATAAAATACATTTCGTTTATTTAGTTGATCATCCAATTCAATAACAAAATTGCCATAATCCAATACACTTTCCACGTAAAATCTAGTCCTCGAGCGATCTACTGATATATCATACCTTGCGATAGACCCCACTCTATAAAAATTATCTTTTTCATTCCTGAGTCTATCATTAGCTACGATATAGTTATAATGAAGCCCAATTGAAATAGAATTATTGATAGAAATCATCATATCGTTATCATAATATCTTACTCCAATATCTACAAAAGTCTCAGAATCGCCGTAAAAAAGTAAACCAAATTGACTTCTTAAAAACATCTTTGATCCAAAACCAACTTCGTCTGTTTGCGCATTTATAACTAGTGCACTAATTATAAATGGAAAAATGAGTCCTAATCTTATCTTTAATAAATTATACTGATGATTAGAAACCATACTGCAACGTGATTTTAGAATGAAAAATGCTATTTATTCCGTTTTGATACCTATACCCAACGTCGGTTGCGAGGTGTAATTGTTTGATAAGTTTAATAGATAAACCTGCATATAATGCATACCTGACATTGTTAAGCGACTTAGTTTTGAAGGAATTACCATCCATATACATTAAATCTGAAAACAGTAAGCCAAATCCAGAATAGACATCAAAAATATTACGCTTAATCATATACCATCGCGTAAAAGCACCAGCAAAATTGTAATTCGGAATTTCAGGGAGTCCTTGACTATTACTAAAGCTTCTTCCCAATTCAGCATATAAGTATACATTTTCTTTACATCTTATGCCTATGAATGGTATCATCTCAATGTAAAGCTGTCTTTTGATATTATCAACATCCGAAGGATCAGAAAAGAAACTACCAGCGCTACTAAAACCTAAAACAAAACGATTACCATATTGTCCACAGCTTACCAATGGAGCAAAAAGCGTAATAAGAACTAAAATATGTCGAAGAATTGTTTTCATTTGGTTTTATGTTAATATTCTATTAATCCCTACATTTGATGCATTCAAACCTACATTATATCCAATCATTTCTTCACGCGGATACTCTCTTTGAGCTTTAACTTCTATTGAAATCAAAACAGTTAATTCAATATTAAAAATTTCGTTTTCTTTTTGTTTATGATCTCTGACGTCTCAGCCGTAACCGTCGTGCCGTCTCGATAGAGCGGCATGATGTGCTAAGGCTTGTTATGAGCTGCTACATTTTCCGTCATCAATTTAATAGCTTCTATTAATTCAATTTCATTATTCAAAGATTCAATATTGGAAATACGAATTTTCAATTCATCCCTATTATGTAAAATCAAATCATAATGTTCAAAATCCGTTATCATATAAGTCATTTTAATTTTTAGAGACTTGGCTAGTTCGGTTGCGAAGATTCTATAATCTATATCTGTTTGAATTCTGTGGTCAATCGATAAAAGCAACTCAATTTCGACATGATTTTTAAAGAGGTGACTTACATCCCTTGCAAATATATTACAGTATTCAAAAATTAATTTGTTTTCATCCTTTATTTCGACACCCTTAATTGAATTTAAAAATTGAGTCGAGTACTTCTTAACTATTTCTGATTGAGAAACTTCTAAACTTACTAAACAATTATCAGCCGAACTTAGAATATTGAAAATATTTAATCTATTTATTTCAAATTGTTCATTAACAAATTTTTCGAATGCTGAAATTTCATCCTTATTGATAATGATAATTAAACTTCGTTCGTAAATCCTGCTCATCTCTTATGTTTATATGCATAATCAAATGAAGCATTCAATAAGTCGTTGATTGGTTCTAATGATGGCTTCTTTTCTGGATAGAATTTGAAATCATATAAAATTTCTGGACTTATTTGAAGGTGGCATTCCTTGTTCTTAAACCAAATAAGTTCGAAATACTCATTCTCACAATCAAAAATACCTGTTTCAGCTTCGGCAAATTTACATAATTCTATGAACCATTTTCTTATCGATGTTGATTCCGCAAATAAGTGCGACATAGATGAAGCGACACAAACAAATTTGATATTCAATTTATTGTTAAATTCTTCAATGCTGAAATCGACACATCCAATAGAAGTTTGGTTGTTTTCAATTCTATCTTCAAGATTCTCATCTTGATAATTACCAGAAAATCTTCCGCCATAGTAATAATTTCTTATATATTTTTTAATACAAGAGTCAACTTCTAATAGTAGTACCATGCATCCGTCTTTAGACATTATTGGACTATCCAATTGCTTTTCATTCAATCTACAATTATTCTTTAAATAGACATTAACTCTGTTTAGTTTATGCTTTTCAATTGTAATTATATATGTACTATTTAATCCCATTTCTTTGCCTTAGTTGCTCATAACTTGTTCCTATACGCAACAAAGTTACTTGCACTTTCGCGTTTTCATCCACAATCATTAGCTTTTCAGTAGTGTAGTAATTTGATTCACAACGCAAAGGTATATTTTTATACTAAGTGAATCAAGTTTTAATTTCAGATAAAAAATCTAACCATTAGTTAAATATGTAGCATCATAAGTAATTTCAATATAAAGACTCGGCAAGTACTTAAAAAGACTTGTCAAGTACTTCGGGAGACCCGACAGGTACCTGAAAAGACTTCACGAGTAATCAAAAACTCTTCACGAGTACTCAACAAGACTTCACGAGTACTCAAAAACTCTTCACGAGTACTCAAAAACACTTCTCGAGTACTCAAAAACTCTTCACGAGTACTCAAAAACACTTCGCGAGTACTCAAAAACACTTCACGAGTTCTCAAAAACGCTTCACGAGTACTCAACAACACTTTAC
>JANMMV010000700.1:0-3129 GCA_031373565.1 Saprospiraceae bacterium | reverse complement strand
CTTGCATCCTGCGTTGCCGAAGAACTAGCTGAAGATTTGGATGAAGAATATCCGCCGGATACACCCACCATAACAGGTCCGATAGGGAATCCCACTGAAGCGCCAACACTCCATCCACTTGTTTTGGATTTTACTTGAGAGCTTGCACGTATATTTTCAGAAAAGGCAGAATTCATCACTTCTGAAACATCTCTATCTCTTGACATAGTATTGGACAGTTGTTCAGATGTAGTTTGTTCTTCTACCCTTGACGAAATATTAGTCCTGTTCCATTCTAAGACTGCAATATTTTTTTGCTGACCAGGCATTAAGGGGATACTTTGTAGTACCTTACCGATTGAATACCCATCATTCTTCCATATTTGCTTAAAATGTAAAATGTGACCATGCGCTATGGTGGTATTATGATAGACAGTCGGTGTATTGTCCCAATCTATTTCATTTTCAACATTCACATGTCGTCTCCCAGTATGTCTTTCTCCATACATTTTGGCTAATTGCTTGATCTTGGCTTCAATGGATTTTTCAAATCCTTGAAATTCCTTCATCGTTTTATTAAGCTCACTTATATAGTTTACTTCACTTGCCCCTAAAATTTTTGAAGTAATTTCGTCTGCAAAATAGCTTTTGAATTCTTCGCAACTTTTTATATAATTATTAATGGCGGTCCTAATGATTTCAACCCTATAGATCAGTTCATTGATCGATAAATTGCTTTCAATACTACTAGGGTCTTCTCTTAATGCTACGAGCGATAGAGAAACAGCTTCAATTAAGTTATTAATATTCTGTTCTTCTTGTTCTAATGCTTTTTTTCTTGCGTCAAAATCTGCCTTTACTTCAACTTTTTTACTTTCAAACAAATCAGTAAATTTTATTCCATCTACAGCTTTAAAATCATCCAGTTTTATTTTACTACTTTTCACCGACACCATAGAAGCCGAACGCGTCTCTACACTTAGCGGGCTTGTTCGCAGAGCCGCCCTAGGGCTGGTGGTGGTAGTTGGAAATCTTTGAATGGAAGATTTAAATTGCGTCTCAGTTTTGAAGACAGGCAACTCAAATACAACCCTTGGTGTAATTAACTTAGGTGGTATTAAAATCAGTGTGTTATCTAAATCTTCGTATATTTCTAGTACGCTTTTTGAAGTTAGGAAAGTGCTCTTTATTTCTGGCTCTGTCGTCCTCACCACATGATAAAAGCTAAATTCATCAATAGTACGGTTAGGTGCTGTAAAGCTGACACAATTACCACTTTCAGATGTAGACAGTCCGGTGCTGGATGGTCCACTTTTATCGCCACACCCACAATCCTTTTTCTTTTTATCAACAAGGACGTCGGATCCCGCATTGTCTTCTTCATCGCTTTTTTCATTATTTTCAATGGCAATAATCTGCTTATCTTCTATTCTGTTTTTTTCTACATCTTCGCCGTTTACTGTCTCAATCACCTTGACACCCCGAAGTTCATAGAACTTTTGCTCATCCAATTCAAGCACTATAAAATATTTCTCAAATATGGGGTCTTTACTAATTTCTGATATAAAGTAACCTTCTTTGCTCGTTTTCCCATGCGATAAAATATATGAATTTTCGATACTAAGACCTTCCTGCACATTACTTCCAAAAACGACATATTGTAAGTCTCCTATTTCTATGCAATCACTCAAGTCAATCAACTTACCACTGACAAAGTAAGTAGATGTTGCTGATGAAAAATTCTCTTTTTGTTCAATCTTAACTGATAACTCAAAGGTATTATCACTTACATTATTTATGACCTTAGTTGCCCTTTCCAATACAACATTACCGAAACTTGAATATACCTCAAGAAATAGCTCTTTTGATTGTATTTGCTCTAGCGGAGGAAGAACGAAATCGCCTTTTCCATCAGTTGAAATTTCAATTCTTATCTTTGCAGCTATGCCATTTCCAAACAAGATTTGGGTAAAACTAACATAAGCATAATACCCAGTGAAATCTACTATTTCGTTTACATTTTCTGGATGCGATGTCCATTCAGAATTTGGTTGTAAGATTATTTTATTCATTTTTATATTTTCTATGTTGGATTAATTGTTCTTATTACAAAGTGTCTCTCCCATCACCATAAACCCACAGGATCGAGTTTGTCATGTCTTGAGTATATTGATGTACTTTTGCAAGTGTATTTCTTGAGCTTCTCAAATCTCTGAATCCATCGGTATCCAAATGCAGGTGTAAATCACCGACCCCAATACAGCCATTCAATTCACGATGATAGTTAGCGACATGAAATTTTATCTCTGCCCGATTGGGCACTTGTTTGAGTTCCCAAAGATTTCTATTAAATTTTGGGCTATGTTCCCATACTAGTGGATATCTGCCTGCTGGAATACAGGAAACGTCATTTTGATTATCTAGCCAAGGAAGTTCAAGCGTTCTGCAAACAAAGATGTTTTTAACTTCGTCGATGAGCAGTAACGTTCCTAACGTTTGTTTTGCTTCGTAGCTTCGTCGTATGAGAACAAATTCTATCATAGTAAGGTGTTTTTTGGTTTTATATTATATCAAACTAATTGTAGCTACGCTGTACCCACATTTTATTACCTTTGTTGCAAACTCACCCTAATTCAGTACAAAAATATGGCAATGCTATTATCCACGCAATATAACTTTAGTTACAATTATTTTTATAAACTGATAATTGTCTTGAAAATAGGACCTAATACTCCAAAAAAAAACATTTTAAAGCCTTTATACATATGGCTATCAATACGATTAGGCGTTAATGAGCTAAACACCTACACCAAGTTTTACCACTTTAATAAAAATATAACTTTAGTTATATAATCGATCGTGTCGATTAACCGACTTTTGCCTTACGAGAACAATATTTTTCATCAGTCACTTCAATACTTACAAATATGAGAATACCCTTTGATGTTGCTCAGAAAATGGTCAAGGCATCAAATGCCATACCCCACGATGATACACGAGCATTATTTTTTAATCTAGGCGACCTGCACGCTGTCTTAGAAGATGCTGGTCTTTCGCAAGCTGTTGCGTCTAACCCCTCTAACTATGGTATAAAAATCTACTTCGCAAAATATGATAGTGCTGATTTACTAATCAAAAATTATGTAGATG
>JANMMV010000637.1:0-4871 GCA_031373565.1 Saprospiraceae bacterium | reverse complement strand
GATCTCAATTTTGCCAATGTAGTGATGAGTCTGCGCAAATCATATGCATTGAACAACTTGTCCCGTCTTTAGCGGGATAAGACCTACATCTGCAGTCGGTCTTTTCATCTTCAGTGTCACGCTTGGCAATCTCTGTACATATTCGCCATTGCTAAAATGCTATGATTTCTGAATATTAATAAATCAAATGAAAGCGCTGCAGACAGCAACTTTCAGCGGGCGCATAAAGCTAGTCCAACGTTCTTTGCCACAATCGAGTTAGTACTTCTATACCGAATCCCCATCTGACTAGCAGATAGGGATTATTTTTAATCAGTTTAAACTTAGTTTGACGAAGGCTTTTTCCTACACAGGTTAATATTCGCGGTTCGTTCTTCTCATAGTCCTACCTAAAAGCAAAATATTGCTCACAAATGTCAATGAATTTGTGAGCAATATTAAATTACGACTCGGTTTGTTTGATTTCAAAAAAAAATGAATAATCAAACTTGAAAACCAGCCCTACACTAGGCAAACTTACTGATTGCTTTTGCTGCAGTAACAAGGCACTTGCCCAACATTTTTATGTTCTTTGCATCGTCGCCTTCTGCATCTTCGGCTGCCTTTGTAGTAGCTTCTCCCAATGAGGTCATTAGCTCAACAATTTTTTTCCCATCCTTCTCCGCAACAGCTTCTTTTAATTTCTCAAGCTTGGTTGAAATTGGTTTTAACTCATCGTGCTTGGCAAGGGTTGTAATCCACTTACTAATTGCACCCGAGGCACCTGCAAGGGATTTTTTTTCTACATCTTTTTCTATCATTTCGATAGTTTCATCAAGATGGGTTTCCTGTGGATTTTTTGCTACTTTTTCCATTTTATATTATTTAGTTTGCATTGCAAATGAATTTTTACAATAAGACAAAGGTAACAGGTCCGATACTTTTACTTCTTACATTATTCTCTTAAGCAATTACATAATAAACACCATTGTTAATGCTTCTCCATTCCTTCAGCGGTGGCTAGTGTTTGCAGTCCAAAAACTCCATAGGTCAGTAACGGCTTACACCAAGCCTTGCATACCCTGTTAAACTGGTAGGTGGTCTTAGGTTCGATTGGCGAAATAAAATGTGTTGTAACTTGTGTCGGCTTATGGGCATCATTGCAGTTCTTCTTATTTTCCGAAGGGCTAGTATATTGTCTGTCAGTTTTGGCAATGTCGTTTGATATTTGCACCGTCGCCATAAAATTAACACTAACGTCAGTCTATCTAAAAACGTCCTTTTCACTCCAAAAGTAATTAAAACCACTAATTTAGGACTACTTGACGCCACCTTTATTTTTAGGCGATGGAAAATGGGCCTGAAATCTAAGTGGCTTGTATTCGAGATAGTGCTTATATTTTTAGGCGATCATTAAATTCCTTGTAATCTATCTACATGGGAACGGGAATAACCAAGGTTCCCTCATGATATTACTTGTGTCACTTTGGCGGTACTTGTGACGCGCGGCGTTAAAAAAAAAAAAATTGTTTGTTTAATTTGGCTCCGCTACCGAAGGACAATTACAACTGTGCGTTCAACTCATCCCGCAAAGACGGACAAGTTGTCCGCGAGACACTGCCAGTCACGTGAAGCGTGAACGAGCACTTAGTTGTTAGCGGTTCGTTACTTGTCCTGTATTTTATCACCTTGGTTTGATATGAGCAAAATCTTCCTTTTTGGTAAAATATTCAAGTCCCAAAATTAAAAGTATTGAACTAATTGTATTTACTTTTTGAATAATTGGTAATAAATCCCAATTACTTGAAGTATGTATGTAAACGGCGTAAAAAAAAATAAGCAGGCAAATGATATTGTAGATTTTAAAAAAATGCAGTTTTGTCATATAAATAAAAACAGTAATAGCACAGATGCAATTCCAAAATAAAAAGTTTGAAATATTGAGCATTAAATCATGCAATGGTGTTATGATTAAAAACGTTAAAGGCATAATAAGTATACCAGTATATTTTATTATATTTTTAAAAATGTTTTCAGGTATTTTATTTGACATGTTAACAAAAAAAATAGAACAGGTTAATGAATAGAAGAACATTCCAAAAAATGCCCAATTTCTTGATGAGTTTTGAGAGCCGTTTAAAGCCTTTGCCTCAAACAAGTTGCTAATATAATTTTGTGTCCAGTCAAAACCAATAGAATTTCTGTGTTGATATGTACCTCCTGGATAAATTGAAATTGCTATCAAAAGTAAAACCAATGAAGTAGTAATTCCTATTAAAACTGAATGCTTCTTAATCATTTTATTAATGTATGGCTTTGTCCGTATGTTTGTGTGTCCTGTTGCATTAACTAACTACGTCAATCTATCTACAAACTTCCTCTACACTCCAAAAGTAATAAAAACGACTGATTTAGGGCTATTTTAAGTTAATTTAATATTCCGTAAATATCAGTTTCCATTTATAAGTTTGTTAGCACGCAACTTATTTATTTCTACAACAAATCGACAACAAGCGCGGGGTTTTCCACTGTTTTATAAAATAATAAAACGCATCACATTGTTATCCGTCTATGCAATGAACTTATTGATTTAATTACTATTTTATCTAAAAAGACTCCCCAATGAATAGATAAAAGCCGCTACCTTCCTTGGTAAGTGCATAATCTAACCTTGTCCAAATATCTTTTTTGGGAAATAACAAAAATCTTAAACCTACACCAGCAGAGACCTTTAAATTTTTAATAGCTACATCATTTACTCCGTTAAAAACGGTACCAGTGCCTGCAAAAACAGCAGCCCCAATTCTATTTGTAAAGCTAAAAGGAATCGGTAAAAAACGAAATTCTACTTGACTAGCCAGTTGATGATTATCTCTGTATCTACCATAGTAATATCCACGCATCATACTTTCTCCACCCATTTGTGCAAGTTGATTGAAAGGAATATCACCAAAATTGAGCTGTCCCAATAGCTGGGCAGCTAAAACATTGTTTTTTCCGATGGGCTTGTATATTCGAATATCAGAAGAAACTGACGTAAATCTATAAGTACTTCCCCATGTGGGGTTAGCATGCAGAAAAGCTAACTCCGAATAAAATCCATCTCGAACATTTAAGACATTATGTCTATTATCCTGAACTAAACCTACACCTAACCCCAAATTATTAGATCCTTTACTACCCAAAGGAAATTGAAAAGTACTACTAGGGGATTCGGCCAAAACAAAATCTAAAGCATACAGGCTCTGGTAATCTATTTCTAAACCGAGAAAAAGATCTTTCTTTAATTTTCGCAGGACTCGTTCCTTTATCAGAACTTGATTTGCATCAACTCGAGCCGTATAATCTTCTGGTGTATTTGTTCCGATACCATGATAATATAAGGGAAAACTTTGAAAGCGTAATTTGCCCAATAAAAACAAATGGTCTTGATCGGTGTAGATGGCATGGTCAAACCACAAACCATATTGATTCTCTAAAGTAAAAAAAGTGAAGCTACTGATTTCACTTAACCTGTTGGTCGTGTCACGTTTGGCATAGTAGACATATAAAGCGCTTAATCCTATCTCCCAAGTTGTTTCTGGTGCATAAGCTAAAGTAGGATATGCCAAAAATTGCGGCTCTGCTACATCACTTTTATTATTAACAAGATTATTAAAGTATTTTTTGAAGATATTCTGCGCCTGTAAACTATTTATACTACAGATTAAACTTACAACTACATAAATTGGTATTAAAATTCTATACCCCATACTTTACAATTGACTTATACAAGATGATATAGTAAGCAAAATACAAATAGATTTCTTTTTTTTCTTTAAATTCTTCATTCCCTACCGAAGGTGCAGTTCAAAAGGGCGTTCGTGGCATCCCGCCGTGCGGGTCAAGTTGTCCGATAGAGGCGATCAACGATTAGTTGTTAGCGGTAGATGTTCTTTCTTGTCGTCCAATGCTATAATTTCGCGATTAATCCTTCGCTTCCCAAAGTGGTCTATTGTTTCTTTGTTCGGATTGTCATTTTTTCTTTTTTGGTTTTGGTGCTGGTAATTCATTCAGTGATATTCTAACTAATTCACTTAACCATTCGCTGTCTTCAATTTTGTCTTCTATTAAAAAACTCGGCTTTGCTCCTTCGTATGGCGGTGCTTCAACAACATTTCCTATAAACTGACGCCCTGAATTTGTTGGCTTAATAAATAGTTTATTGTCACATATTAGCCCAAATAGTTTTTCGTCTGAATAAATGCCGTATTCACCAAACATCTTTTTAGCCGTAATTTCTCCAACATTTTTAATTTGTGCTACTACAAAATCTACAAAGTTTGATTCGGATGCCATTGGTTAGCCTTTTAATTGAAAGTGAGGATTGTAAATCAAGCCTATCACGTTTCCAAATGGGTCTTTAACCGTAGCCGTCATTAAATCTCCACCAACGCTATAAGGTTTTTCATTTTCGGTCGCACCTAATTCAATTAGTCGGTCAAAAGTCGCTTGAATGTTTTCTACTCCCCAATAAGAAACAACACTTTCAACTTTATCAAAAGTTGGGATATCTTCTGGTTGAAGACCAAGTTCGTAACCTTTAATGTTGAAACCAACATAATAGGGTTCGTTGTAATAAGGATTAGTTTCAAATGCTTTTGCATACCATTCCGCAGCTTTTTGAATGTCCGAAACTTTGTAAATTGTTGTTCTAAGTCCTAACATAATATTTATTTGTTAATTTTTCGCTTTGTTGAAGGTTGTCGTTTTTTACGATTACCAACAACGTTCCGCCGATTCATGAAGTTGCGAAGTTCTCAACTGATTAATTTCTACTAAAGATAAAACTTCTTGCTAAACGTAAATGTGAACGTGCCACATAATTTTTGATTGCAAGAAACGGCTGTTGT
>JANMMV010000620.1:0-1752 GCA_031373565.1 Saprospiraceae bacterium | reverse complement strand
GCCATTTTAGTTCTTCTATAAAATTCAACATGATATTATTTCAAAGTATTTGTGGCTAGGTGCGCCTAACCCGTTATATTTGCCTTCCGATTCATAGGCTGTGCAAATGTAAGGCATTGGCGCTAATAATTACAAGTGACTTCATGAATATTGCCCATTTTATAGCGAAACGCATTGCTTTTACTAAAGAGAAAACCTTTACCAAGGTGATAATTCGCATCGCCATCGCCGCTATTGCTATTAGTCTCAGTATAATGATTTTGACTACAGCGATTATCAATGGGTTTAAAAAAGAGATAAGTGACAAGATTTTTGGATTTTGGGGGCATGTACACATAACAGACACAAATATTAACCGAAATTTCGAGCTCAAACCTATCAATATTAAGGATTCTTCATTTGCGAAGATAAGTAATATTAAGTCAGTCATTTTTCAAGCGCCATCCGAATTTATGGGGTTTAGCTTCCCAAACAAGATGGTTGAAAAATCAACTTTCGGTGGTGTCAAAGGTATTCACCCCTACATCATCGTGCCAAGTCTTCTAAATGCCAAGGAAGGGTTTCACGGTATACTTCTCAAGGGATTGGCACATGATTACGACTGGGCTAGAATTCAAAAATTTATGGTCGAAGGTCGAAAACCTAACCCTTCAGATTCTACCTTCCGAGAAATGATTATTTCTAAGACGATTGCCGATAAACTAAATATCTCGCTGGGAGCCAAGGTCATATTGGCCTTTGTGCGAGATCAGCAACAAATCAAAAAACGTTTTACGGTTGTGGGTATTTATAATACAGGGCTGGAAGAGTATGATAAAAGATTTTGTGTAGTAGACATAGGAATAATCCAAGAAATACGAGAATGGACACCTGATCAAGCGCAGGGTATGGAAATTATACTAGATGACGTTCGGGATCTTGATCCTATCGCAGACCATATTTACTACGATAAACTACCTCAACAATATTTTGCTGAAACTATCCGGATGAAGTTTCCTAGTATATTTGAATGGCTCAACCTGCAGGACATCAATGAGCGGATTATCCTAATCCTAATGGTTGTCGTTGCCATTATCAATATGATCACCGTTCTACTTATTCTTATTTTAGAGCGCTCAAGAATGATAGGAATCATCAAAAGTCTAGGTATGTCATCTTGGGATATCCGCAAAATTTTTATGTACAATGCGGCATATATCATAGGATTTGGACTACTATGGGGCAATACTTTTGGCTTGGGACTAGCGTTTTTACAGAAAAAAACAAAGTTCATTAAGCTTGATGAAGCAAACTATTACTTAGACACAGCGCCGATTGATATTCACTGGGACACCATTTTGTTGCTAAATCTAGGGGTACTTGTTTTGACTTTGATTTTTTTGATCATTCCTACGATGCTTGTTTCTAAAATAACGCCTGTAAAAGTGCTTCGATTCGAATGATGATGCTATATAAAATACGATTTTATTTAGTATCACTTCCCAAAAGACTAAAACGATTGGTTTTGCACATAGCATTTCCCTTGCTTAAAAATTCTAGACATGTCAATGCTATAAAACCTATCGGGATCAGAGGTTGGACTTATAACCTATTTTTTTACTTATTGGATGTCAGTGGTATTCCCGAACTTCTGGAAGTTTTATCTTCGATTTTTTTGTGGCGGATAAGACCATTAACCGACGATGAAATTAGCCTTTCAAAAACCATATTTGGTGATAATATTGATTATAGGGTAGTTACTATTGATAGATT
>JANMMV010000605.1:0-3116 GCA_031373565.1 Saprospiraceae bacterium | reverse complement strand
AAAAATAACAACCAGCATTTATGGGAACCATTCTCTCAAAGGGGTGAAGGTAAATATAAAGTTACCCGCAATTTATATAAAAGTAAATTCGGAAATAAAATTATTTTTGAAGAGATCAATGCTGATTTAGAACTCAGTTTTCAGTATCAATGGAGTTCAAGTAACACATATGGTTTTGTGCGAAAAAGTAGCATGACTAACCTTTCCGATGCGGAAGTCAAAGTCAGATTTCTAGATGGCTTGCAAAATATACTGCCCTACGGTGTGGGCAGCGAACTTCAAAATAGTGCTAGCAATCTAGCGGATGCGTACAAACGTACTGAACTCATTCCCCAAACGGGTTTGGGTATTTTTGCCCTTAGTGCAATTATTGTAGACAAAGCAGAACCTAGTGAGGCTTTAAAGGCAAATGTTGCGTGGTCACTAGGATTGGAGAATCCTGTTTACTTACTTTCGTCAAAGCAATTAAAAGACTTTAGGTTAAATGGAGTTGTACATCAGGAAGAAGATGTTAAAGGTGAATCCGGCGCATATTTTTTAGTCAGTGAAGTACTACTTGCATCTAATCAAAATAAGGATTGGATGATTGTTTTGAATGTCAATCATAATCATTCATCCATCGTGCAGCTTTCAGAAAGTATTAAAACCGATAAGAATCTAGCTCAAAAAATATGGATAGATGTTAACCAAGGTACCGAAAATCTGGTTAAGCTAGCTTCTGCAGCAGACGGTTTACAATTTACTGCAGATGGTTTGAAAGACACTAGGCATTTTTCGAATGTACTTTTTAATATTATGCGAGGTGGCATTTTTGACGATGACTATCAAATTGAAAAATGGGATTTTGCGAACTATCTACAAAGTGCCAATAGGCAGGTTTTTGAAGGTGCTCAATCGCTTATTATGCAGCTACCAGAAACCTTTTCTGTTCAGGAATTGAAGATAGCCGCGCATAACACAAATAATCTAAATTTTCTCCGTCTTGCTACAGAATACCTACCACTTAAGTTTAGCCGAAGGCATGGTGATCCAAGTCGACCATGGAACAAATTTTCTATTAATACCCGAAGTGAGGTTGATGGATCAAAAATTTTAGATTATCAAGGTAACTGGCGTGATATCTTTCAGAATTGGGAGGCACTAGCTTATTCCTACCCAGAATTTATAGAGGGAATGATCTTTAAATTTCTCAATGCTTCAACGTTTGATGGATACAATCCTTATAGGGTCACCAAAAGCGGCTTTGATTGGGAGACAATAGAGCCAGATAATCCTTGGTCGTATATTGGTTATTGGGGAGATCATCAGATCATTTATCTGCTAAAGTTTTTTGAATTTTTGGAAAACCACCGCCCCGGCCATATTCAAAAGATGCTAAGCACAGAGGGTTTCGTATATGCCAATGTTCCTTATAAAATAAAGACATATGAGGATATACAGCGCAATCCAAAAGACACTATAGCGTTTGATCACAAAAGCGACTTGAAAATTCGGGGAGAGATAGGAAGGATTGGAGCCGATGGGGCCTTATGTACCAATAAAGACGGTTCAATTTACCATGTTAATTTTGCCGAAAAACTTTTTGCAACCGTGTTGTCCAAGTTGTCAAATTTTGTGCCCAACGGTGGGATTTGGATGAATACACAAAGACCTGAATGGAATGATGCCAACAATGCATTAGTAGGTAATGGACTTTCAATGGTGACGCTTTGTTATCTTAGGCGATTTTTAAAATTCTTTCAACCTATTTTTGAAAGTGATACCGCGGTTGAAATGTCTTTCTCAGAAGAATTGCATACTTTTTTTGTCAATGTTTCCAAAGCATTTGAGCACTATAGGGACTCGCTCGTAGGGGAAATCAATGATACGCTAAGAAAGCAAATTACGGATGCGCTCGGCACAGCAGGCAGTGATTATAGAATTCAGGTTTATGAAAATGGTTTCAGTGGAAAAAAGAAAATAATTACAGCAAAGCAAGCTTTAGATTGTATCAGTTTGGCAAAAAAATTTATTGAGCATTCCATCGTAGTGAACAAGCGAAGCGATGACTTGTACCATACTTATAACTTAATATCTTATGATGATCAAGCAGTGCAGGTTGCTCATCTGAGTGAAATGTTGGAAGGGCAGGTCGCAGTTCTTAGCTCGGGATTTCTTTCAGCGGAGCAAAGTCTAAAACTATTAGATGCCCTGAAAAGCAGTTCTTTGTACCGACAAGATCAGCATAGTTATATCCTATATCCGAATAAAAACCTACCGAAATTTTTACAAAAAAATACAATACCAAAAATTGATTTGGAAGGCTCATTGTTAATTCAACAATTGCTCAAAAATGGTAATCATTCTATTGTTGAGCAGGACATAGCTGGTGATTATCACTTCAATGGAAATTTCAGAAATGCGACTGATCTAGAAGTTGCTTTAAGTACATTAGATGTGCAATATTTACCTTTGGTTGAAAACGAAAAAACATTAATACTTCGAATATTTGAAAATGTCTTCTGCCATAAACAATTTACAGGTCGGTCAGGTACCTTCTTCGGTTATGAAGGTTTGGGTTCGATATACTGGCACATGGTTTCTAAGTTAGTGCTTGCCGTACAAGAAACCTGTATTCGAGCCATTCAGCAAAAATCAAATGATGAAACTATTAATAGATTGGTAACTCATTTCTATGACATCAACGAGGGTATTGGGGTACATAAAGATCCTCAATTGTATGGCGCATATCCAACTGATCCATACTCGCATACACCATTCAACAAGGGTGCTCAACAGCCTGGGATGACAGGACAAGTGAAAGAAGATATTAATTCAAGATTTGGAGAACTTGGTATTATGGTGACAGAAGGAAAAATCACCTTCAATACAGGACTATTGCGACAATCTGAATTTGTTTCAACAGGTGGTGTATTCGAATATCTATCTATTCAGAAAGTGATGACAACCATCAAGTTAAGTGCTGATAGTTTGGCCTTCACATTTTGTCAAGTCCCATTTGTATACCACATTGCTGAACAAAACTCAGTGAGGATTACAAGTGCAGATGGTTCACTGTCGGAAGTGGCCGGACTAGAGCTCAGTGTGCTCACTAGTAACGAAGTATTTAATAGAAC
>JANMMV010000600.1:0-2254 GCA_031373565.1 Saprospiraceae bacterium | reverse complement strand
GTAAATCGGTTTTTGGGATGGCCTCTCTTCAATTTATTGAAGGGGGGCTTTTTTTATGTCATTAATCAGCTAGTTGTTATTTTTTTTACTAATTTTGAATCGTATAATTTTACTTTACAAATTAAACTTGCTGTTATGTTTGGAAGAAGACGAGATGACGGATATTATGGCGATCAACAGGAGCAACAACAAGGCAGTGGCTCCTTGCTAAGTCCTCGATTTAAGCTTACTTTGATCATTGGTGTTGTTATGGCAGCGTTTTCAATGCTTAAGTATTACAGCAACGCTCAAATTAATCCTATCACAGGAGTGACGCAGCGAGTTTCGTTAACTGCAGAAGAAGAAGTATCATTAGGTCTTAGTTCAATGCCACAAATGGTACAGCAGCATGGCGGTCTTCATCCTGATCAACGTGCCCAACAATATGTAAAAGAAGTAGGTAAAAAATTGATAACTGGTACTATCGCTGAGAAGTCTCAATATCCTTATGAGTTTCACTTATTAGCAGATGATGAAGTGGTGAATGCATTTGCACTGCCAGGCGGGCAAGTATTTATTACTGCAGCCCTTTTAGTTAGATTAGAGAATGATTCGCAATTGGCTGGTGTCTTAGGCCATGAAGTCGGCCATGTGATACATAGGCATGGTGCCGAACGAATCGCAAAAATGGAATTGACCCAAGGACTTACAGGCGCTGCTGTAGTAGCAGCAGGCAATGAGCAGAGTGCTCAATTTGCTCAAATGGTGGGTAACTTGATTAATATGAAATACGGACGCGATCAAGAGCTAGAATCTGATGATTTTGGGGTACAGATAATGATGCAAGCAGGCTTTGACGCCAAGGCTTTAGTTGGTGTTATGGATATTTTAGAGAAAGCTTCTGCAGGTGGAGAGAGAGTTCCTGAATTTCAGAGTAGCCACCCAAGTCCCGAGAATAGGAGGCAAAAAATATTGGAAGCTGTCGAAAAATATGGTAAACAATAAATGTAAGGTATGAAAAGGTATTGGTTGTTACTACCGCTCTTTTTGGCGTGCTCACCTGCAAAACAAATATTGAAGGAACCTACTTTTTCTGCAATTGAAGAGATAGTAATCCAAGAAGCCACAACATTCGTTGGTCCATGTGAACCGACTATTAGTGTGAATCCTACAGATCCATCAAGCATAGTTGCTGGATCAGTACTTGACAATATCTATTTATCAAAGGACGGTGGTCGAACTTGGGATTTGAAAACATTGACATCAAGCCATGGTGTATTTGGAGATCCCGTCATTGTCCATGATATCGAAGGGAATCCACTTTATGCTCATTTAGCTAATTCAAAAAATAAAGCCTATAACTCCAAAGAGTTCCTGGACAGAATCGTAGTACAACGGAGCACAGATAGTGGATTGAATTGGTCTGATGGGAGCTTTCCCAAAGTCGATCATGCTAAAGACCATGATAAGCATTGGCTGTATACAGACCCTGTAAGTGGCGATATTTTGATGACGTGGACGGAGTTTGATGTGTATGGAAGTAAGAAAGCGACAGATCGAAGTAGAATTCTCTTTTCTCGGTCGACTGATAATGGGCAATCCTGGTCGGAAGGTATCGCTATTTCTGAGTTTGAAGGCGATTGTATAGATGACGACATGACTACAGAAGGAGCGCACCCATGCGTAGGAGTTGATGGTAGTTATTATGTAGTATGGGGATTTGACAGTAAGTTATATATGGATATCTCAAAGGATAAAGGTCAAACCTGGCTTAGTAAAGATATAGTGGTAGCTTCTCAGATAGGAGGATGGTCATACAATATACCCGGGATCGATCGTTGTAATGGGATGCCGATTATGAAATGTGATCATTCTAGAGGTAGGAATAGAGGTAATTTATATATCAATTGGTCAGACCAGAAAAGTGGATCAAACGATACTGATGTTTGGGTGATTTCATCTAAGGATAATGGGAAAACGTGGTCCAATAGGGTGAGAGTCAATGATGACGAAATAGGAAAGCATCAATTCTTAACATGGATGGACGTGGACAATACTGATGGAAGTATATATACCGTGTTTTATGATCGCCGAGCTTATTCGGATAATCGGACAGATGTATATATGGCTTATAGTACTAACGGGGGCAAAAGTTTTATTAATCAGCGGATTTCAAAGCAGCCTTTTATCCCTAATGATCGTTTGTTTTTTGGAGATTATAACAATATAAGTGCTCATGCAGGTAAGGTAAGACCTATATGGACGGCTTATTTTG
>JANMMV010000569.1:0-1661 GCA_031373565.1 Saprospiraceae bacterium | reverse complement strand
GATCTTCTTTTCTCAGCATAATCCTAAGCGATTGTATTCCGCATCCAATATGCTTCATATGACAAATGATGAAGGCCAAACATGGACTACGATAAGTCCTGATCTAACTCGAAATGAGAAGGAAAAGCAGGTTTCATCTGGTGGACCGATTACCAAAGACAATACAAGTGTAGAATATTATGCAACGATCTTTGCTGCCAATGAATCGCCAATCAAAGAAGGCTTGATCTGGGTGGGATCGGATGATGGTCGTATCCACGTAACCCATGATGGAGGCAAAAACTGGACTGAAGTTACCTCCGCATCGATGCCTAAATACCTCATGATCAATAGCGTTGAGCCAAGCCGATTTGACCCTGCTGTATGCTATATTGCAGGAACTTCTTATAAATCGGGAGATTATCAGCCTTATCTTTTCAAAACCAAAGACTACGGTAAGACTTGGACAAAAATCGTCACGGGTATCAAAGATGAGCATTTTACGAGAGTAGTTCGTGAAGATCCTGCTGCTAAAGGTATTCTATATGCTGGTACTGAGCAAGGTATGTATGTCTCAGTGGATGATGGTGCTTCTTGGTCTGCCTTCCAACTCAATATGCCTATTGTCCCGATTACTGATTTAACCATCAAGAATAATAATTTGATTGCTGCCACGCAAGGACGAAGTCTATGGATGATTGATGATCTCACCGTACTTCATCAAGCATTGAAAGCTGACAAATCCAAGGTAACACTTTACAAACCGATGGACAGTTATCGTATTGGCGGAAGCCAAAATAAGAAAAACAAGCAAGCTGGCGTAAATCATCCGGGAGGAGTGGTGTCCCACTATGTTTTGCCTACCTATGATGCCAAAAAGGATACGGTTCAGATCACATATCTTACGATGAATGGAGATACAATCCGATCATTTGGTAATCGCGCCAAGGAGGAGAAAGATAAAATCGAGCCAAAAGCTGGTGGAAATACGCATATCTGGCGTATGGATTACCCCGCTGCCAAAAAATTTGATGGTATGATCATGTGGTGGGGTTCTTTAGGTGGACCTACCGCTAAATTAGGTACTTATCAAGTAAGATTGCGCGTGAATGGTAAAGAATTGAAAGAAGAATTTGAAATACTAAAAAATCCAAGTACCCAAGGAACCGCAAAGGATATTGAGAAACAATTTGATTTTGTAAAATCTATTGGTGATAAAATAAACGAAGCACACAGTGCCATCATTGATATTCGATCAATGCGGACGCAGATCAATAGTTATGTAGAGAAGGCAGATGACAAAGACATCAAAAAGTATACAATGGAAATGGATTCGTTGGCTACGATTGTAGAAAAAAATCTCTATCAGACAAAGAATCGAAGTGGGCAGGATCCCCTCAACTTCCCTATTAGACTTACCAATAAGCTCGCACATTTAAATTCTCTTATCAGTATGGGCGTAAATGATTATGCACCGACTGCATCGATGATTGAAGTTCGCGATGAGCTAGTAGCTGCGATAGATAAAGAACTAATGGTATGGTATAAAGTGAAAACTGAAATGGTTGCCGACCTAAATCAAAAGATTAAAGCCAAGGCCTTAGATACGATAATACTAAAGAAGTAGCATGGTAAAATATCGTCGATTATCAAATGTAGAATTGGAAAGTCTTAAGGATGAA
>JANMMV010000525.1:0-1984 GCA_031373565.1 Saprospiraceae bacterium | reverse complement strand
GTTGATCAACTCGGTACGCTTGCGTTGGATGGGCGAAGAGCTGGGCTTTGAAAAAATTAGCCTGAAAAATGATAAGATGCGTGGCTATTTCGTTTCAGGCAAAGACGAGTATTTTAAATCTGATGTTTTTGGTAAAATACTCACGTTTGTACAATCGCATTCCAAAAGATGCCGCATGAAGGATACTTCTGGTAAGCTAATATTAACGATCGAAGATATTACCTCTGTTGAGAGGGCCATCGAAATACTTCTGCCGCTTAGTAATTACAGTTTTAAATCGACTAGTGAGACACTATCGGCATAAGGATCCAAGCCTATCAAATCATCAAAGGCATTGATCATCAACACTTTCTTATATTTAGACGAATAATAGACCTCTATGAAGAACTCACCAGTGTGATAAAGGTACACTTTGGCATCGCCAAGCTTGCGGGCGGCAATGTAATTGGAGTTGGCAATCACTAAGTCACATTTCTTTTCAAATGAAGCTACCCTAAAGTCATTGATTGTTATCATACAGCACTTTGTCGGTTTGGTATGACAAAAGGCAAAACCGTGCCAGCTGGAATCTGATTCGTTTAAGGGTTTTTCAAAGGTTGTATGAGCTAATTTGGAGAGCTTTTATCCCAAAATGGTATTACAATATTGAAGGGAAAGTCTCGTTAAACAGAAAATCGCAGCATTTGACCTTTAATGGTAAGGATTTATCAAAAAAATGCTCCGCTTTGGAAAACATCTATTTATCTCTTTATATTAGCGGTTACTTTGATCCATAACTTAATGCAAATGAAGTATTCCAAGTCCTTTTTATCCTTAGTTGCGCTGTCATTTTTAGTATCCTCGTGCTTTTTGAAAAGCGGAGGAAAGCCAACAGCCCAAAATCCTGGTCAGTTAAGTACTGCCACAGGTCTCAAATACACTCGCGATAAAGCGGAGGGCTTTGAAGTTCAACCCTATAATGAACAGCCAGATGCACCCAACATGGTGTTCATTGAAGGAGGAAGAGCTGTACTTGGCTCTTTTGAAGAAGATGTAATGTCTTACCGCGATAATATTGAGAGAACTGTTTCAGTTGCCTCTTTTTATATGGATGAAACTGAGATTGCTAACATTCACTGGTTGGAGTATTTATACTATTTAACTACTGATTCTACTAAGGTAGATGGTGGAAAAGCTTATAATGCTGCTTTGCCCGACACTCTTGTTTGGAGATCTAAAATGGCTTTCAACGATCCTTATGTTGATTACTATTTAAGATATGCTGGGTTCCGTTATTTCCCAGTGGTGGGTGTTAAGTGGAAACAAGCAAATGACTACTCAAGATGGAGAACGGCAAGAGTAAATGCTGATTTGGCTGAAAAAGCGGGCGAAGCAGTTCCCGAGCAGCTAACTGGTGCAGGTCGTGTGCCAATAGAATCTGGTTATAGCATTCCAGCTTATCGTTTGCCTACTGAGGCAGAATGGGAATATGCAGCTCAAGCTTTGATTGGAACTCAATGGTTAGAAGAAATGCAAACCCATCAGCGTTTATATCCTTGGGATGGTCACGCATTGCGTAATCCTTACGGAAAACAAATGGGTTATTTTTTAGCCAACTTCAAAAGAGGTCGTGGTGACTACGGTGGTATTGCCGGAAGGTTGAATGATGGTGCGTTGATTACTTCATATATATATGAGTATCCTCCTAACGATTATGGTTTGTATAATATGGCCGGCAACGTGAGCGAGTGGGTGATGGATGTTTATCGTCCGCTATCGCACCAAGATTTTGACGACTTAAACCCTATCCGTAGAGATGATTTCATCGATAGTCATGGTGATTACAGAAACCGTTACACAAAAACACCTAAGGATTCTACGATCACACTTCCTGACGGAACTTCAAAAACCATTAAGACTTTTGAGTATACTAAAAACCCTCAAGGATTTATCTCATTGGTATCTGATAAAGTGCGTGTTTACAAAGGCGGTTCTTGGAAAGATG
>JANMMV010000518.1:0-1550 GCA_031373565.1 Saprospiraceae bacterium | reverse complement strand
CAAAAAGCACAAGAGCGCCTATTCTAAAAAAACCTTTGAAGGCAGCATAGGAAGGCACTTTGGCAATAAATCCAGAAGCAATAAATGCGAAAAGAGAGAGAATAATGAATAACATAAGCGTTGAATTTTGTTGGCTTGTTTGAAAAAACTACGGTTTATCATTTGCAAAAAACTAAAACCGTATAAATATAAACCTTATTTTTGAGAATTCATTCCATACTATGCTAAAAATCATAATGGGCTCTAGATAATTCTCGACCAACAAGCAAATAAATCGCACCAATGCAGAAAGATGAGGTGATACATATTCCGCCAATTACTGATGAAGTTTATCATCAAATGGCTGTATCTGCATTGAAGTATGGTTTGATTTCCATCTCTTTTACCTACAACCGGATGGCAAAATCTGATCTCAAGCAGCGCGTCATCAATGTCATCAAAGGTAAAATAGCGGAAAGTGTGTTTGGTCATTATAATAAAAAATGTGGCTTAAACCTTGATTTCCAGCGATGTACAACCCCTTTTTGGTTGCCAGACTTGCGGGATTTTGCTTATCTAGGTGGAGAATGGGATATTAAGAATAATTTTGTCTATTGCACATCTGATCAGTGGTCGGATTTGGATCTAGGCAAGTTACCTGCATTGATACCCGACAAATCTGATTTTGATCAGTGGTCGAAACGAGATTTATTGCTGATAGAAGGAAGTTGGTTCAATGCGTATGTTTTTACATTTATGCGACTAGAAAAAGATAGAAGAGACTTCTTCGAGATCGATATTACCGACGATCAATGGCAGATGATACATGATTTAACATTGAAGTACCAAAACTACAGACAGAGCGAGATGCCATTTATAGAAGAGATCTTCTATCAAAAAATAGAGGCATCTCAACCCCTAGCAAGTGCCATCAAAATTCTTTACCAACCAGATATGATCATTACTTCATGCGCCAATGCACGATACTGGGACTTGTTTAGGTCAGAAGAGGGCACATCGTTTTGCAATGGGTATCTCCGTACCATTATTAAAAATAAAATGGTGGAAGTACGTAGGCTTCCTGCTTGGCAGCAAGTCATAAAAATGAATGGTAAGTAGGGCTTGCTGAAAAAGTCAACTCCAACCTAAACCACGAATTCTGGTTTTTACCCGTTCAAAAACCATCGATATGAAACAGAAAATCTCATGCTGCGATGGCACAAAAACAAGTGATAGCAATTTTAAATCGTTACTAAAACGAGCATTATTGCTAGACCGTAGAGCTTGACGGATAAGACGATTGGTAATGCCATGGCGTTCTATGTGAAAGATTTGAAATTGTGATGCGAGCGCTAATTTTTCAATAGTGGTAGCTGATCGAGGTATCGATCAGTTCCTTCGTTTTCGAGTGATGTAATATCACTCGAATCTCGATGGACATCGAGACCACTCAGTCTCCTTTTTTGAGCCTAGATTTCTAACGCGGAGCGTCACACGTTTGTTTACTTTTCGCCGCACTGAGCATGTCGAAGTGTTGATCGATGCAAGAAAGTAAAAGCCTAGCCGGCTCG
>JANMMV010000516.1:0-8890 GCA_031373565.1 Saprospiraceae bacterium | reverse complement strand
GTGTAAAGGAAGTTTTTAGACACACTGACGATACCATCAAGGCAAAGAAAAGACAGTGACAATGAAAATGATTGCAAAATGGTTTGAGAATGAATAATGAAATGACAATGGCAAAAAACAGTTATAAATGATAGAGTTTTTGTCATTCTGGAAAAATACATTATTTTAAATGATACAATTAGCGTAATCGTTTATAAAAGAAGATGGTTTGAATTTTAAATCAATGCGAAAATTTAAAAATTTAAAAAAAAAGCGTTGGACAAATCTATAGAGATTGTATTGCAAAAGGTTATCGTGGTAAAATTTACAGAAAGAGAGAAATATTTGCTATTAAACACAAATAAATAAATAGAATGAAACAAAAAATAACATTAAAAGATCGTTTTCACTATGCGTTTGATAAAACGATGTCGAAAGGTACTTCAGCATTAATAATGTGGCTGGCCATTTTATCAATTGCGCTAGTTTTGATTATTGCTAGTGTTTCGGTTTTATTTGATATTGTACCTGAAGGAGAAGAGCAAATGGGTTTTATTGAAAGTGCATGGCGAAATTTAATGCGCACATTAGATGCTGGGACAATGGGAGGCGATGCGGGCTGGAGTTTTAGAATTTTAATGTTATTGGTAACAATTGGTGGGATATTTATCGTTTCTACCTTAATTGGCGTTTTATCAAGCGGCATTGAATCAAAACTTGAAGAAATGCGCAAAGGAAGAAGTTTTGTGATTGAAAAAGATCATACGCTTATTTTGGGTTGGTCGGAAAAAGTTTTAACTATTATTTCCGAGTTGGTTATTGCTAACGAAAATCAAAAGAAACCCCGGATTGTAATTCTTGCTGATAAAGACAAAGTTGAAATGGAAGACGAAATTAATGAAAAAATCGCCAACCTGCGTAATACAAAAGTAATTTGTCGTAACGGAAACCCTAATGATATAGGCGATTTGGATATAGTCAATCCACATGAATCAAAAAGTATTATTATACTAGCACCCGAAAGTGGAGATGCCGATTCGCAAACCATTAAAACAATTTTAGCTGTAACGAATAATCCAAACCGAAAAAAAGAACCTTACAATATTATTGCTGAAATTAAAGAAGAACGCTTTATTGAAGTAGCAAAAATAATTGGGGAGGATGAAGTTGAATTGATTCATACAGATGATATTATTTCAAGAATAATGGTTCAAACATGCCGACAAACAAGTTTGAGTGTTGTTTATAGCGAATTGATGAGCTTTGAAGGTTCGGAAATATATTTTAGCAGTGAACCAAAGCTGATTGGCAAAACCTATAATGAAGCTTTACTTTGTTATGAAAACAGTGCTATTATTGGCATGCAAACTGCTGATGGGAACGTCTTAATAAATCCACCTATGGATAAGGTCTTCAATGAAGGAGATTTAATAATGGCTATCACCGAAGATGATGATAAATTGATTATAGGGAAACAAAAAGGTATATTTGATACAACAAAAATCAAAAGCGACATTATCGCAAAGTCGGCAACAGAAAGAACACTAATACTAGGATGGAATCATCGTGGTAAGTCAATTATGCGTGAGCTTAATAATTATGTAGTTCAAGGCTCTGAAATCAGTATAGCTGCAGATTATGAACAAGCTGAAACAGATATAAATGAAATAAAGCACATTTTTCAAAATTTCACAACTCGTTTTATAAAATCCGACACCACTGACAGAAAAGTAATAGAATCCCTGCAGCCTGAAATATACGACCACATCATTGTATTGAGCTATATGGATGAAATGGATATACAGCAGGCAGATGCTAAAACCTTAATAACGCTTCTTCAACTTCGCCATTATGCTAAAGAGAAAAACATTGATCTGAACATAGTAAGCGAAATGATGGATGTTCGCAATCGCGAATTAGCCTCCGTAACCAAAGCAGATGACTTTATCGTGAGTGATAAGATGATTAGTTTGTTGATTGCCCAAGTTTCTGAAAATAAGACACTGATGAAAGTATATAATGATCTATTACAAGAAGAAGGTTCTGAAATTTAC
Source organism: Saprospiraceae bacterium (assembly GCA_031373565.1). Lineage (GTDB taxonomy): Bacteria > Bacteroidota > Bacteroidia > Chitinophagales > Saprospiraceae > OLB9. The sequence goes on along the minus strand of JANMMV010000516.1, from coordinate 6,857 downwards.
ATTAAATCTGCATCCAACTACATTGAAATTGGCGTACCTGTTAATTTTTATACGGTCGTTGAATCTGCCTCACGTAAAAATGAATCTGCTTTTGGATATTGTATGGCTTCAGAAGCCTTTAATCCTTCAAAATTATTTGGTGTAAATATTAATCCGTCCAAATCTGAAATGATTACTTTTGCTGAAGGTGACAGAATTATCGTTATGGCTCAAGAATGAATTTAGTGTCTTTAATTACATTACAAATGAAAATGATGCTTGGTCTATTGCATCAAATAAACTTTATCTTAAAATGACAGTTTTGCGTATCGAAATGCGTGAGAGCTCTTAGCCTGAAGTTGTTAATAGCAACCCCCGTTCGGCGTCGGCTATGCCGATGCCTGTGACGCTCTGCGTTATCGGAGAGGCTGTATGGCGTTGCCATAAACATGTGCGCATGCGTTAAAAGCGTAGCAAAAAGATTCGAAAATCTGCTACTTTTGCATCAATGAGCATGGAGCATTTGATAATCATAGATGAAATGGATATATGATGGTAGCATATGATCAAATTGAAAATTTGGCGACACTCGGATCACGCCTTGTCCTGCAAAGCGGGATAGACTTTGGCATACGTAGGCACATCCTACACTTAGTGGGTGGGATCACAAGTAATTAATTATTAACGTCTTTGAGAAGTTTTTGGTCCATCCTTTTCTTATAAAATATTTTTTTGGAATATTGTGAAAAAAGCTTTATATTTGTATCACTGTGGGGTGCGGCGGGTCTAAGCCCGAGCGTCGTAAGCACCACCCGATTTCAAATTCCATTTCTATTTTGTACAACAGTAAGACAAATATGTAGAAATCCACATAGATTTGTGAAAAATTTACTTTAAATCAATAGGAATGTAAGTGTACAAAGTAGAATTCGAACTAGAGTTTTTATTATTGGATATGAAATTACTAGAAATCTACAAGCACATCCTAAAAATTAATATTGATTATGTAGCATTCCATACTGATATGTTACGAATGTAGATGGAATTAGCGCTAACATTTGTTGCGAATCAATCAACGACGTTTCCAAATCAATATACCATCAATTCATTTAGTATATTCATAGTTTGTTTTGTGATTGCATTCATCTATTACACACTTTTCTTCTTTGATTCTAAGGTTTTACTTATTGCATATCTTAATAGCTATGTTCAAAAGCTTATTTACTTCATTCATTTGCTTGTTTTGCTCTAACGATATCTTATTTTACTCAAACGATATCTTATTTCACTTGAATAAAAGCTTAATTTGGCAGCACATTTTCTTGTTTCACAGGAGCAAAACCTTAATGCGATAGCGCATTTTCTTATTTCGCATGATGAACACCGGATATCTCCTGAACAAAGGCTTCATTCGAATCATTGAAATCAAATGAAAGATGAACGTTTGGTGATTCTTGTTGTCCAATGGTTCAATACACATCATGATGATTGGCTTGCGCGCATCTCTAAATCAAACGCAAGCCGATATTGACTTTGGTGTCTTTGACAAAGCAATCCCTGCTCGGCTAACCTGTGCCGATGCCTGTGATAATTTGCGTTGTCGCAGTGTATGTATGGCTTTGCCATAAACTTGGCACAGGCGTAAAATATTTTGTCACAATAGACAGAAAATGCTACTTTTGTTTCAATGAGTATAGGATATCATGTAAATAATGTATGAAAGGTGTGGCATTGGTACGATGCTATTGTGATGAGTGCTATTGTTCAATTTGGAAATTTGGTGACACTACGTCGTAGGCAATAGCCTACGCCGAACGGACCTTTCGTGTTCCAAAGGCAGTTTTGTGATTAATCAAACATTAGTTCTACAAATCAAGTTTGGTGTTAAAAGTCTGACGCCAAAGGTATAAATTACTCATCAAAACCCCGCCTATCCTGTTCGATAATATGATAACCGTCAAGGAGACGATAAGTATATCACCCATTCACCAGTCGATGGGATAAGCATCGATCAGAGAGAATGACCTAGAGTATTATGTAATTTAAGTAAAAACAGTCATAAGGAAATGCATTTCATTTGAAACAATGAGGTACGACGATGACTTAAAATCGATAAGTTAATGTATATTTAACTCGCTTTTGAACACGTAATAAATAAATAAACCATATAGAAATTGAGTGATCCGCGAATAGAACAAGTAATTTTAGAAATCGAGAACCCAGTTTTCGAAACAACAAAGCAATACCTAAAGGAACATAGTGTTGAAATGAATAATCACCAGCCCCAAATTGAATTAATTGATAAGGAGTCTTTTGATGAAGTTGATATTGTTTATGTGAGAATAAAGGACGAGCCATTCTTTTTAACGTTTCATTTCTCAAAAGCCAAATTCGAACTGCTTGGCGTTGGAACAGCAAATGGTAATCAAATATATTTTTCTGCGACTTCAAAAACGATCAATTTCAATGACCTTTCATTAATGACTAAGCTAAAAGGTTTAAAAGGATGGAGTTACGATCAACTGAGACCACATGGAAAGAAGGCATATGGCTTCAGCAGAATTACTTACTAACCAATTGAAAATAGAGCATTTGATTTTGGCGCCAAATTAGACCAGTTATTAACAGATTTGGAGAGTGATTTTGAAGGCATTCTAAAGCTTACTAAATCTGCAAACGCGACTATATCAGTCAATCACCAAATGTATATTTCTGGAAATAAAAGCATACACTTTGATATACAAACTATAACCCGTTTAAACCATCTTAACCTAGGGATTGATATAGACCAATATGTTTTTGGTAACGAAATCGAATAAAGAAATACTTACAGCAATATATAAGACCGTGAAGCCCACTATCGCTTCAACCTACGCTTATCATCATCAGTTTTATCTTGGCCTTTAATTATCAACGCATGTTCCTTTCAAGCATGCTCGCATTCTCACATTCAATCATCGCTAAATTAAACGTTCCCCGCCCTAAATGACGGAATCAACGATGCTAGATATCCGATACTTAGCACCGTCAAGGAGACGATAAGCATATCGCCCATTCGCCAGTCGATCGGATAAGCATCGATCAGAAATCCTTCAGGTATCGAAACAAGACCGTATTCCTTCTGAAGCCAATACAAAATGGCCGCAAAGACCATTCCGACCCCGAGACCGATTGTAGAGATTAACATGCCGAGTGTCAGGAAAATACCACGTACTTGACGTTTGGTCATTCCCATAGAAGTGAGGATAGTTATGTCTTTTTGCTTTTCTAAGACCAACATCCACAGTGAGCCTACCATATTGAAAGCGATGATAAGCAGCGTAAGACATGCTATCAGGTAACTAATCCATTTTTCGATATTCATTATCCGCAGGAAGGCAGCGTCTTGTTCGTACTTGTTTTTGATGAGATAACCCTTGCCAACTGTCGCTGCGATCGCTTGTTGGCTCGCGGTCTCGTCAGCACCCTCTTTGAGTTTTATTTCTATGGCAGTAAATGCATCTTCGAGATTTAGCAATTCGTTGACCGCTTCGTCGTTCATGATGATATACTGCATGTCGATTTCACCACCGACCGTAAATACACCCGATGGCTGCGCCGTGATACTTGTAAATCCTTTTTGGAGTGGATCGGAGCCAGATTGAGTAGGCATATAACATATGATCGAAGCAAAAGGGTCTGCTTCGTTGATGGATAATTTATTGTGCATACCCGAACCGACAACCGCGTAATTGACATCATCTGTGAAATTAGCTTTGCCCGATATGATTGACGAATCCAGCCCTGTCACCCTGAGAAATGCCGTATCGACACCTTTAATCATGCCCACTTCTTGAGATCCTTTATATTCAAAAAATGATGTCTCTTCTAGCGTATATGAAATACCGTCAACGCCTTGTACGGCTTTGAGTTTGGCATGTGGAATCGTTGATTTTTGGGCAGTTTTCCCTTGCGCAAGTGTTACTTTGATATCAGGATTGAAGGTTGACAACATACCTGATAATAGATCTTCAAAACCATTGAATACCGATAATATCAACATCAAAGCAGCTGTACCTATGGCCATGCCTATCATCGATATCCACGTGATGATTTGAATGGCTTGGGTGGACTTTTTGCCACGCAAATATCGCCAAGCTATTTGTATCAATAATCTTAGTCCCACGATTTGTTTTTAAGATTACCCCGATTGGACTTTTTGTCACCCGTTTGCTTTTTGACACTGATACGTTGCTCCTTAGATGCAACAGTTGGTCTTGTTGGAATGCGTTCAGGATCAACGATAAGCGCATTTTCTAACGCTTCATGTAGTTTTTTGAGGGCTGTTTCCTTGTTTTTTTGTTGGGACCGTGATGCTTGTGAAGTGATAGATATAGTCGTACCATTGTCGATTAGCTTTGATTTAAGCTTAGACTTGATTAGATTTTTTTCATTGCGTGTAAAAAGCACAGATGCGTCGAGATCAAAACGAATTTCAACTTTTGTTTCTACTTTATTGACGTTTTGTCCACCGGGCCCGCTACTCCTACTTGTCTGATAGGTACATGACTGTTCTAATGCATCTTTATCTATCGGCATCACTATCTGAGTCTATCCATAGAGCGAACCGTATCTTCATCTTTGCGAATAAACCGAGATGCCAAGATAGACAGAACCAAACTCAAGATCGGAAGGTATAGGCCTATTTGATCCTCAATAAGATCGGCTTTCGCTGTCGCGGTACGCTCATTGTAAATTAGTAAAAAAGCCACCAGCGGCAACAAAATGGCCAGTACGATAGAAAAATTTGTAAGTTTGAGCTGTAAGTCTCTATTGTTGTACAAAAATATAGCCCCGATGGTGACCAAGCCACCCAATGCAGCCAATGCCATCAAGATGGGACTGTCCTGAACGTTGTAAAGTAAATCCGCCATCAGTTGTGGTATCGCTTCGGAGCTCATGGCAAAAGGCGCTTTGAAAAGTGACAAAAACGAAACGCCACTTAGCAACAAAAATATCGATTGGATTCTCTGTATCATAGTTTGGGAGGTGTACTAGTTTGGTATAAATGTATATATTTGCTTGTCAATGATTTGCGTTTACAATTATGATTAGAGTGAATAGCCACAAATAAATTACAAGTTAAAAACGATGCAAGATAATGAAATATAGCTTTTGGGAGAGAAATTTCATCACTAATCCTACTGATTTTACAATATTAGGTTCGGGCATTGTCGGCCTTAGTACAGCTATTAGTATCAAAGAGAAATCGCCGGATACCACCGTCAAAATCATTGAACGCGGATCTATGCCTTATGGAGCGAGTACCAAAAATGCAGGATACTGTTGCTTCGGCTCTATGTCTGAGCTTATCCAAGACATCTCTACGATGGGCTTAGTACCTTGCATGGAAGTAGTCCATATGCGTTTTGATGGACTAGCCCGGCTAAGAAAAAGATGCGGAGATCAGATCATTAATTATAAGCCTAACCAAGGCACAGAGCTATTTAGGAAACAAGATGAGGAAATCAAAACCCAATGCTTAGATCAGATCGATTATTTCAACGAACTCATGTCTGATCATTTGCATATCAGTGATACATATACTATTGGAGTTAACAAACATTTCCGAGCATTTGACAATCAAATGATCGTCAACCAACATGAAGGGTCTATCAATCCGATGGATATGATGCGACGTCTAATGTCCATCGCACAGAGTCTCGGCGTGGAGATACATTTAGGCGTAAATGTGGATCGAATTGATATGGAAGAGCACATATTACGGACTACCGAGATGAATATTCCCTATCAAAAATTGATCGTTTGTACGAATGGATTTACCAAAATGCTGTTACCACATCTGGATGTACAAGCTGCTCGCAACCAAGTTATTATGACGCGAACGATCCCAGGATTCGACTTGCCGTCATGTTATCATATAGACGGTGGATATATCTATTTTAGGTCTTATGACCAACGTATATTGCTGGGCGGTGGCCGCAACATCGATCCACAAACAGAAGCGACCGATCAATTTGGTACAACACCCATTATCCAAGCTTATCTTGCCGAAATACTTGAATCCATTCATCCCGGAAGTGCTCAAATGATTGACATGACATGGTCAGGTATACTCGGTGTCGGACCATCTAAGTATCCTATTTGCGAATGGGTAAACGATGATCTTCTCGTGGGTGTACGCATGGGTGGTATGGGCGTAGCGATCGGATCACATTTGGGTGATAAGTTGGCGGAAATGGCGTTGTGAAGATAAATTGCATAATTGCTTAACTTTGGAATTGTTTAGCTAGCATAAACAGTTAAACGATTAAACCATTAAACATGACACTTCCGGCTAAAAGCTAACGGCTCATCGCTCAAGCTAACCACTCAACTCCGACATCCTAATCACTACAACCTAAAACCTAATCAAAACCTAAGAATATGCCACTTATTGGATCGCAAATAGTAGTAAGACATCAACGCTATCCCACCCCAATAAACGATCTCAGCCGCCCAAGCCCAATTTAGGCCGTGGTAGTACACTTTAATCATCAAAAATGAGAAGATGATGTAAACGATAGTAAAAATAGTCTGAATGTAAAGCGCCGTTTTCGTATGCCCTGTTCCGATGAGGCCATTGATAAAAATGCCACCTACACTAAATATCATCAGCACGGCAAACAGCGTAAGCATATAAGGTTTGGTCGCAAGGATGAGAGACATATCATTAGCACCAAACAGAGGATACAGGAATATCTCCGGATAGAGGACGACGGGCAGAGAAATCACAGCAGTAGAGATGAGATTTAGTTTGGCCGTTTTTATGATGAGTGGCATCACCGCTTGCCGTTTTCTATTACCGATAAAACTGCTCACCATCGTGTTGATCCCTG
>JANMMV010000500.1:0-4549 GCA_031373565.1 Saprospiraceae bacterium | reverse complement strand
AAGAAAGTAAAATTTGAAAATAAGTCAAAACCATAATTCGACATATAAATGTCAGTCTTCAGATGACTCTTATCGTCTATGTATTTACTATAATTTAAGTTTAGATTTATTCTATGTGTTTTGCCGCCTTCCGTCGAGTCGATCGCGCCAAATCTTGAGATAAGTCCCGACGCGATGGCGCGTTGTGGAACTTGGCCGGATGCATCCCAGTTGCTCGCAAAAATTGATGCAGACAAAGATATTTTATCATTTGAATGTGTCCAATGAGTCCACTTTCCAAACACATTTAATCTCTTAAAATGCTGGCTAGCCTCAAACGGTCCGTCAGTTTTTGTATACTCAGAAGAGATATATGCAGCGCTTGACGCATCATCTATTAAAGATAAAGAAGCTAGCGTTCTAGATTTGTTGAAGGAGCCGGTTTGGTACGAAATACTTGACGACTCTAATCTATCCTTTGTCGTAAAGTTAACATTTCCAGCAGTTGCTAGATTACCCCGTGATATGTCATAAGGTCCTTTGGTATAGCTGATATTTTCTAAAATCTCAGGAATGATAAAGTGCATGTCCGCGTAACCTTGTCCATGCGCATGTGAAACCATATTGATCGGCATCCCATCAACAGTCAAATTGATGTCGGTACCATGATCGATATCAAAACCACGCAAGAAAATCTGTTCCGCTTTGCCACCACCTGCATGTTGGCCGATGAAAAGGCCTGGGACTCTCTTCAATAGTTCTTGGGCATTTTGGACTGGCTGGATTGCAAGATCTATTTTCGATAAGGTATAATTTGGGTCTTTTCTTGGTTTGACAATTACTTGCTCTAAAGCAAACTCCTTCTGTTTCAGAACAACCTTGATCCTAGTGTCAATATTAAAGCTATAGATAACAATTTTGGCGGAGTCATAAAAAAAATGAATAACATTGAGCGTATCCCCAATTTGCGTATTTGCCAATCTAAACCGCCCATTTTCATCTGAATGAGTATGTTCATTGGTCCTAAGGTTGATGATATCAGCGTAATCAATGTAGGATTGATTAGTATCGTAAATCGTTCCTTTGACAGTCTGCGCCGTAAGGCCGATATTCATGATTAAAAGGATGCCGAAAGTGTGTACATATCTTAACATGCTGGTATAAGTTTGTTGTTATATCAAGTACGTGCAAAAATCAAGGATTGGATTTTAGAATTGACATCAATTTTATTATTTGTTGGCTATGGTGAGGGCTTTCCGATCCTAATTCTTAAATTTCCTATTAGTACATCTAAAAATCTATAGTCTTGGTGCTTACATCTAGATTTATAAGTTCTTCCATTATTATCTTCTAATATTAGAATATTATCCTTTTTTAACGTATATTTGAACTAAATTTTTCATAAGGATTATGACTCAAACGGCACACAAAGTCTACATTTATACACTTGGCGCGATTGTCGTAGCGGTGACCATCTACCTTTATGTATTGGGACAGACTTATTATGCGACATCTCTCGAAGAGCGTTTTTATCATCCTGACTACAAATCACTCAAACCGAGTGGAACAATAGGTCATGGCCTAGGTATTGTTGGCACTTTACTGATCGTAGTCGGAGTTTTCGGTTACCAAGCCCGCAAGTATATGCGTTCGTTGGCTAATCTTGGTGTCTTAAAATATTGGCTAGAGTTTCATATTTTCCTTTGCACGCTCGGCCCAATTATGATCCTTTTTCATACATCGTTTAAATTTGGCGGAATCGTATCCATCAGCTTCTGGAGTATGGTTGCCGTCGTTGCGAGTGGTGTTTTGGGAAGATTTATTTATTTACAGATCCCGCGGACGATGCAAGGTAAAGAACTTTCGCTCCATGAAATCGAACACAAAAAACAAGAAATAAATCGCACCATTTCGGCATACGTAAATGGGGATCAGTTAAATGTAATTTTAGAGATGGCTACTGGTCCAAAAAATAAGGCGCTCTACTTACAGATAATCAACGAATATTCAATAAAAAGTAAGATCCGCTCAAAACTCCAAACAATCGGAGTCAGTAGGGATAATCTTCATACAGCCGTCTCATTAATAGGCGAAGAAATAAGCATAAATCGAAAGATGGCGAGATTACATACCATGCAAAAGTACTTTAAATATTGGCACGTGGCGCATCTTCCTTTTGCGATTATCATGTTGATTATCATAGTGTAATGATCAGTAAACTCTCCTGACATATGGCGCTAATTGAGTAATGACGGACACTTCAACTATTTAAATGAATGATTCAACCCTGATTTAGTCTTATGACGCCATCATAGGATATTAATAATAAGAATTTTGCTATATCTTTGTTTAGTCTTTTCAATCCCAGTGTCTGTAAATTATAAAATAAATGATTATTGCGTAATTAAACACATTTTGCAAAATAGTAGTTTTGATGGTTTACACTGGGACATTTTGCGTTGCAAACGCTGTGGCACTTTGTCCACATGCCCTTAATCTATAGTGTTCAGCATATTATCATTGGCAAAGTATCATTAAACACGAAAAAGATGATATTTCATTCATAATATGTGGAGTTTAAATGAAATGCCGATTCAACCTAATTTTGGGTCGATTCAGCATCAAAAATGTAGTAGAAGGATTTAATCGTATTACCTTTGTTTTCTTCCTTTTCAGGATCTAGATAGTATGACGATTTTTATATGATTTGTTTAAAATGAGATCAAGTTTACTTATATTTCTATGCCTTCAACTTTGTTATTCTTTCGCCAGTAAAGATACGGCACTAGAAGGAAGCGTTGTCTCTACATTTGGGGCTTCGACAGGATCACCATACTTACTGACTACTAAAACTTCATCTAAAGGAAAAGATACGTATACTTATAATACATTATGTCAAGAAGACATTGATACCTACCAAAAACTTGTCGGAACGATTTATGTCAACGATAAACGATTTATACATACTTATAATACAAGTGGTTACTTAACTTATAGGCTAAGGCAGGATTGGAATGGAACATCATGGGTTAATAAATATCAATATACAAACACTTATGACAGCGTTGGCAATAGACTGACCAGCTTAAGAGAAAATTGGACCGGATTATCATGGGTAAATGGCGAATATTATTCCTACTTCTATGACGTCAATAATAACTTGGTGGATCGATTTCTTATGCTATGGAATGGTGCCGCATGGATTAACAACACATGGTATAATTATACGTACAATGCAGGTAATTTTAGGACCCTAAATACAATTTATTCATGGAGTGGATCAGCATGGCAACTAAGTGAGAAATATGAATATTTTTACAATGCGAGCAATCAAAATACATTAAGAAACTATTATACTTATATTGGTGCAGCTTGGACGATTCAAGCTAAAACGGAATATATTTATGATGGCAATGGCAATTTGTCCATTGAGAATGAATTTGACTGGAGTGGTTCAGTTTGGACCCAGACAGATTCTACTTCTTATCTTTATTCCTACAATGCTGATTGCATCAAAGTAATACCATGTGATGATGGAAATCCATGCACGGTGAATGATGCTGAAACTGTTTTTATTGGTGACAATTCGATCTGTATTCCTTGCCAAGGTATCCTAGCGCTAGATTCGGATAACGACGGTTTTTGCGACGCGATCGATCAATGTTCTGGAATTAATGACAACCTTATTAATTTAGCTTGTGACGATGGTAATCCGTATACAATCAATGATACTTTAAGGAGTAATTGTATATGTAGTGGAGTTCCTGACCCAACCTACTGCCCAAGCTTAAACCTTTATATTGGCAACGCTTGCAATGACAACAATCCCTTGACAATCAATGATACCGTAGATGTGAATTGTGCTTGTGAGGGAATTCCTGACCCAACCTATTGTCCAAGCTTAAACCTTTATATTGGCAATGCTTGTAATGACAATAATCCTTTGACAATCAATGATACCATAGATGTGAATTGTGTTTGTAAGGGAATTCCTGACCCAACCTACTGTCCAAGCTTAAATCTTTATATTGGCAACGTTTGCAATGACAACAATCCTCTGACAGTTAATGACACGATTGATGTCAATTGTGTATGCATAGGAATTCCTGACCCAACCTATTGTCCAAGCTTGAACCTTTATATTGGCAATGCTTGCAACGACAATAATCCTTTGACAATCAATGATACCGTAGATGCGAATTGTTTATGTAAGGGAATTCCTGACCCGACCTACTGTCCAAGCTTGAACCTTTTTATTGGCAATGCTTGCAATGACAATAATCCTTTGACAGTTAATGATGCTGTTAGTACAAGTTGTAATTGCATAGGTAGCTTAGATCCTACTTTCTGTCCAAGATTAAACCTTTACATTGGTACTTCTTGCAATGACAATAATCCTTTGACGATCAATGATACCGTTGATGTGAATTGCATGTGTACGGGAGTTCCTGATCCAACCTATTGTCCAAGCTTAAACCTTTACATTGGCAATGCTTGCAACGACAATAATCCTATGACAGTTAATGATACCGTTGATGTAAATTGTCTTTGTAAGGGAATTCCTGACCCA
>JANMMV010000475.1:0-2052 GCA_031373565.1 Saprospiraceae bacterium | reverse complement strand
GACCGAACCAAAAAACTAACTTATCTTTGTACAATAAATTTATGACTCAATTTTTTTGAAACAGATACTAACATGGCTATTACTTCTGGGGGAGATCATCTGCTTACTGCCATGTAGCAGTACGGCTCAGTCATGTCAAGTATTGGGTCAGCCGCATTTTATCTACCAAGATGTTAAATCGGTGCTTGATAAAAACCAATGCAACAGTTGTCATTTTAAGGGATCATTTCAAACTTCATGGCATTATGATACCTATCAAGCCATATTTTCAAAGGACAAATGCGGTACAGAGATTATAGATAGAAAAGACGTAAGTGGTAGTAGTCTAATCGATAAGATCAACGGTGGCTCAACGTCATGCGGGCACTCAATGCCTCTTAACAACAATAAGGTATCCCGGGAAGACCTACTGGCAATCGAGTCATGGATACAATATGGTGCACCAGAGTTTTGCATATCTACTTATGAGCAGGTAAAAATCATCCTTGATGAAAATAAATGCAATACTTGTCATTATCAAAATTCACCAACTCCATGGTCGTACGAAACATTTGAAATGATGCTTTTGAATGGTACAAATTCTGTTTGTAATGAAAATATAATCGAAAAGTACAACGCTGTACAGAGTCTATTGTACAAAAAAATAGCTCCATCGGCCGAAAATTTATGTGGATCTCCCATGCGAGTTGAAGGTAAAGTCATAGATGAGCTGGCTCTTGCCAAAATCAGAGATTGGATCAATGCAGGCGCAGTCACAAGTGCATTTATTCTTCCTGTTAGCCTTTCGAGTTTTGATGCTAAATTGAATAGTGCTGGTCATCCCGTATTATCATGGCGGACGCAAGCCGAGTACAACACATCTTACTTTGAAGTTCAATTCAGTATGGATGGTAAGGCATTCAAAACCATAGGTAGTTTAGATGCAAAGAATCAAAATGGCGCGGACTATTTTTTTGAACACACAGACTTTGCTGAGGGATTTCATTATTATCGGCTCAGGATAGTTGATATTGATAATTCAGCAAACTACTCCCAGATTCGGGTGGTTAGAATTGAAAATAATGAAGAATTACTAGATGTCTACCCTACTGTCTTAAGTGCTTCAAAATATGCTTCACTAACTGTTTCATGGTATCCCTCTTCCTCACGAGAAGCGACGTATATAAGTGTTATGGACATAAGTGGAAAGCAGTCAATAAAAGAAAAAATCTTGATAGGAGTAAACTATATTGATGTATCATTTTTAAAACCAGGACTGTATTATCTAACTGTGCGAGACTTCAGTGGTTTGACGAGCATCAGGCGGATTGTTATCACTCACTAAAGACCTACAAAATTGCGTCTTAGATCAAAAGCACAGGAAAGTCTTTTCTATTTGCACTGCACCAAAATAAGCTACTAAAAGTCTTGTCAATAACCACTTCTTCTTAGATGAGATGACACTTCAGTCAGCATCGATCATATTGATCAAGGACATGATAAAAAATTATTTTAATGAAATGCTAATAGTCTATCCACAATGATTAAACAGACACTGCTGCTTTAATATGTGGATCTGCAATATAATTCAGCAATTCAAAATCTTCAAACTTGAAGCTAAAAATATCCTTTACTGCGGGGTTGATGCGCATCGTAGGCAAATCTTTGGGCTGACGCTGAAGCTGAAGCTTCGCTTGTTCGATGTGATTATTATAAAGATGCACATCGCCGAAACTGTGAATAAACTCGCCGTATTCCAAATCACAAACTTGTGCCACCATCATAGTAAGCAGCGCATAAGAAGCGATATTGAACGGGACTCCTAGGAAGGTATCTGCCGATCTTTGGTACAATTGACAAGACAATTTGCCATCGGCTACATAAAACTGAAACAAACAGTGACAAGGGGTAAGCGCCATTTCGTTTAATTCCCCTACATTCCATGCATTGACAATCATCCGTCGAGAATCAGGATTGGTTTTGATCGTATTGATTAGTTCTTTGATTTGATCGACGGTTGTTCCATCGGATTTAGCCCAAGATCGCCATTGTTTACCATAGACAGGGCCGAGA
>JANMMV010000465.1:0-18291 GCA_031373565.1 Saprospiraceae bacterium | reverse complement strand
GGCACGAAAAAACCTAATATTAATTGATCAAGCCGCAAATTTGCCATCTGTGTAACATCACCCAACCAACTTTTGATGCCATACTCCCAACTATCTCTTAAAAAATTCATATGCATAGAAAAAGGCAACGATTTGTACATTTTATTAATTACCAAAAACATAACCAAAGCCCCGACAAAAGCAATAATAAAGGATGTTGTCAAAACACCTTGCAAACCCAAATTAAAATTCCACACTAACAGTAGCAGAATCAATGGCTGCGCTATACCCAAAGATAACCTTATCTTATTGTCCACTATAAAATGACCGTCCGCCAACAAAAGTCTATTCAAAAACGACTGGCAAAGGCCGAAAACCACAATTAAACAAAGTAAAAGAATTTGATGTGTAGAAAATCGAATAAAAATGGGGATCATATTTAGTGCATATATACTACATATAAACCCACTAATGCAAATGCCTAAAAAAAAAGAAAATAATAATACCGACCAAAATACTTCACTAACCTTATATCTCTTATTGCCTATATGATAAAACATACCCAAGCCTACACCAAATGTCAGTACAGTCATACATAACGAGACTACAGTCATTCCGTAACCTAACATACCCTTATCGGCTGGTCCCAATATCCTAGATGTGATCACAGATACTGCAAAACTAAATGGATAAAGAAATACTTTCGTTAATATATTGGCAATGCTATCTCTTCTAGCGTTCATAATGCTTCAACAATAGAATAAATCAATTTTTTACGTTTTGACAAAGGATATAATAAGATGGCACGAGCTCGAGATTTTGAAGATAAATCATTAGTTTGTTTCAAGGCATTTTGGACTGCATTCTGTATTTCGCCCATTTCCTGCCTTTCGATCAAAAACCCTACATCTCCCAAACTCCGTTTAATACCACCAACATTAGAGCCGACAGCTACACAGCCATACAGCATGCCTTCAGCGATAACAGCACAAAAACCTTCAGTGAGCGAAGGATGAAAGATTATTTTTGCTTGACCATAATATTGCTTTATAGCGCTATAATCATCAGCTGGTAAAAGTCTTACATTGGTCGGCACTGTATTAATGAACTTACTCATCATTTCAGGAGTAAATGTACCTATCCAAAATGCAGTGTCTTTCATGATTTCTGCGAGCGCAATTACATGATGAAATCCCTTCTCATTGAAGGTTTCAGGCACATTGACATAAGCAATACTTAGAATGACATTCTTCCTAACATCTGTTAGTAGTTCAATAGTATCTTCATTATCAAAACCTAAATGAATTACTTTGATCTTTTTTTCATCTATATCCAAATGGTTCAAGAGTCCCGTTTTATAACCTGCACCAGTAGGATCGGCATAATAGTTAATTGACTTTACCAAACTCTCATCCACAGGACAAATCCATGTCGCCCAATTATATATTCGTTTTACACACCAAAGTAGATAGCCACTATGATAAAAAATACCGTACTTTACCGAAGGCACGTACGAAGCATCATATCCTCCGACGATGACAATAGATTTTTTTCCTAAAAGTTTAGCAAATATGACTGGGAAAAATCCGTGATACCCACCGAACCAAACATAAACTACTTCAACCCTCCAAACCCAAATTAGCGCAAAAAAAAATGATGAAAATATACTAGCTATTTTCATCATTTTGCTATTACCTAACTTATAGTGATAAGGTATTACTTCATAATTTTCAGAGAGTAAATCAAAGTCCGTTTTTACAAAAGTCGAAAATCCTGTATGGCAAAAAAGCACTTTCTTTTTAACGCTTCCCATGCTCAGCTATAAATGACTTTATACCATCGAGGCCAACATTCATCCACATATCAATGATGGAGACGCCGAAATCTGGTGTTATCACCATTTGGTGATAAGGATTGTTGCGCAGAATAGTAATGCTATCTAAATATGTCAATTCGATTTCATTATCAATATACAAATGATCATCTTGGTATTTTTTTGCACCCATACCACTGATATAATGCCTTCCATTTACTGCCTTAATAATACTAATGTTCAACTCGGTTTTTGCTGCTTCAAAATGTAAATTAGAAGAATTTTCAAATGAAGAGCGGATCTCCAATAAATCACATAGATCTTTAACAAATCGTATATTAAGATCAGAAAGAAAAGTAAACGATTTTGCTTCCATAAAATATCGCTTTAAATAAGAATAGCATTCACTAAAATAAGGACAAGCATGATACGTATCATAAATGATATTCAAATGCTTAGCTGTCCAGTCTGAACTCCAATCAATTTCTAATTTTTCAATTATGGCAAAATCGCTGTGCTTTTTTAATGGTACCGTAAGCCATTGTACATGGTCTTTGCCCTTTAATGATGCTATTTTTACCCGTCGGGTCAGGCCACTTTTTGTGTGCTGAACCTTATCATGAATTATGAAAATATCGCACGCCGCCACTTTCAAAAAATAGCCAATCCATGGCATATAATTTGGCTGATGAATGGCTACTATTTTTGACAATTCTCTATATATTTACTTGTTAGTCGCTGCGTATCACAAAGATTCGGTACTAATAGGCAACGACTATTTATCAATCCATCTAATGACTTCGAATGCCTCGGCGTACTCAACACTTATTTGGGTTCCCCTTACACGGGCGAGCGAACGAATAAAGTCAGGATCCATATAGGACTTGCCTAATTGTGTTGTGTATGCTGCAAGCGCTTTTATCTTGAGTTGAACATCAGATTCAGTGAGCACCACAAAACAGTCTGTAGTAAACGACAAATTATTCCACGCTAGTTCATATCCAAGAATAGTACAATTTTTATAAGCTCGAATTCCTTCAGCTGTAATCGTCTGATGATCTTGGTGCATGTCCTTTTGAGATGGTAGTAAGACAACATCAGGATTGATTTGATCCCGTAACGAAATAAGTTGGTCCAAGATTTCTTGCCGAGAATAATTCAGTTTTCGAACTGCATATTTATATACGAAAAGATGATCACGTGGTATGCCTAGTATCTTAGTTGCATCTCGTACCTCAATTTCCAATTGATTAGAAGGAAAAGGGGGTTGAACACTCTCATCAGCGGTTGAAAACGCGGCATAATATATTTGAGCGCCTTCACGAATATATTTGGCTATCAACCCACCACAACCCAATTCTCCATCATCTGTATGCGGTGCTAAGATGAGAATCTTTTTATTTTTTAGCATTTATTGGTATTGTTATCGTAAATGGAATTCTTCAATAACACAACAAAATTCATAAAATTACAGTAATTAACTAACCTTAAAGAATTAGATGAATATATATCAAATCCATTACTTTTAAGATGGTCAAGCGTTTTCTCTATACTATAATCAGGATGATCTATATGATGCATTTCGATAAATAAATAATGTATTTTACTCAAATCTGAACTTGTTGAAGACATCAAAATTTCATGTTCGCTTCCTTCACAATCCATTTTGAGGAGAGATACGCCAGATGCACAATTATTATGAAGAAAAGTTGATAATGAGATGCTTTTGACTTCTTCTTTGCCACGATGATCTTCTACATAATTTTGGTATATACTGTGGTTCTGATCCTTTGAGAGAAAAAGAACCCTTTCTCCGTTATCCTTCGCAATGGCAAATGGCAATATTTCAATATTTTTTGCTCCCCCTGCCGATATATTCTTACGAAGAATATTAATATTTCCACTAGATGGCTCTATGGCTATGATTCGCGCTGACTCACCATAATTTCTATTTGCAAATAATGAAAAATATCCGTAATGCGCACCAATATCAACAATTAATGGATTAGGAATTTCAAAGATCGGCAAACGATAAACATCTTTGATGAAAACTTCCTGCAATATGGGTACTCCATTTTTATTAATAGAATAGTCTACATTGAGATTAAATTTTTTATTTACATACTGGAAAATAAACCATTTTAGATGAAGATTGTGGTATAGAAATTGCTTAAAATTTGTGATTGTGTTCATTCGTTAAGATAAGAAAGTATCTCCTCAACAATCCTATCTCCTGCTTTTCCATCACCTAAACAGTTAGAATGAACATTAGGCCTCTTCCAGCCTTTTATAACATCCAAAATCTTGGATGCATTTGGTCCAGCTACTGTATTCCATCCTTCGTCAACAGTCTCTATCCACTCTGTTTGCTTATCAATAATAACAGCTGGTACTTTATGAAAATATGTCTCCTTGATGATGCCACCTGAGTCGGTGATCACAAAAGATGCATTTTTAATAAGTGCTTGGGTTTCTGCAAATCCGCATGTTTCGATCATTTTGACATGGGTTGGTGACCAATTTGGATTAAGTTTATCAATTGCATTTTTAGTCCGAGGGTGCAAAGGCCAGATGACCGTTTTATCTAGCTTCTCAACCGCCATCAATATTTGATGTAGATTACCTACATTATCAGTATTGGCCGCTCGGTGACAAGTCATAAAATAGTAGTCACCTTTTCGGATCTTATAGATTTGTTCAATATCTAAGGTCAATTCCAATCCAAAAAGCAAGTCAAGACTAATATCACCAGTTACATAAACATGCTTTCTTTTACCTTCCCTTTCCAAATTTGCTCGCCCAGTTTCTGTAGGTGTAAAAAATAAATCCGTTACTGAATCGGTAATCAATTTATTGACTTCTTCGGGGATCGATTTATCCCATTCTCGAAGGCCTGCTTCAACATGAGCCAGTGGAATATTTCTCTTTGCAGTAGCGATGGCAGCAGCGGAGGTTGTATTGGTATCACCATAAACTATCACCGTATCTGGTCGTTCACCTTCCAGAATAGCGTCAACACCTAAAATACAATGTCCTACTTGATAATTCTGACTGCCAGAACCGATGTCAAGATTATAATGAGGAGTTGGAATATTTAGTTCATCAAAAAACTGGCCTGACATTCCTTGATCATAATGTTGGCCTGAGTGGATGATAATATGTTCAAAAGCATCAGATCTAACAATCGCTCTATGCAATGCAGCCAGTTTTATAAACTGTGGTCGAGCGCCCACAACCGAAACAATTTTATACTTTTTCAAATAATATTTTTTGACTTTGAGTCTTAGGTCCGATTTCGTGCAGGATCGGAGCTAAAACTCTGGGTACTTGTAATGGCTTCAACTATTTTTTGAGCCTGTCCTTCCCAAGATAGTTGGGCTTCAATTTTAGCGATGTCACTAACGCCTACTAATTTTCCTGTACTTTTCCATTGTTGGTATACTTGTGCTAGGAAAGAAACGATGTCATCTTCTTGATTAGAATAAAATATTTTACCAATGTTAAAATCGCAAAAAAACTTTTCCAATTCTTCATCACACACTCCATTGACAGAGCATAATATAGGCCTTTGTGACTCCACATAGTCAAATAACTTACCAGTCAAAACACCTTTATGATCGTCACTTGACGAAGTGAGCAGTACATTAATATGACTCCGATCTTGTGCCATTGACGCCTCTTCACGCACAACAAATCCGAAGTCTTCAAATATATCTTCTACTCCACATTCACTCGCCCAAGCACGCATTTGATTGCCATCCTTTCCCACATATTGAAAACGAATTTCAGGATTGCAATCTTCTCTCCATTTCTTTAATGCTCTAAAAACTGGTCTCGGATCCCTAAATTCCCTAAATAAGCTTCCTACATAACTGATGGTAAATTGTTCATACAACTTTTGCGTAGGACGTAGTGTCACTCCTTTTGTTACTGTCAAAGGATTGGCATGGTAAGCATTGAGTTTGTCACACAAACCATCCGACACTGATGTAACAATATCTGCACTAGACAAAATTCTTTTTTCAAACCATCTTTGCAATCCAGGCCATATCGCATTCTTATAAATCGGCTCTAAATGCAAATCTCTAAAATCTGCAACCCAAACAAGATGTGGAAATCGCCGCTTTAACATATAGGCTACAACATGATCTGCATATGGCATAAACGACGAATAAACAACCAAGATATTTTTTTCTCTGATCAGTTGAGAAGCGCGTCGAAAAGCATTGAATATATACAAAATAGATCCCTCCGCCATCAATAGAAAAAACGGAAAACTGCGCTGCATTCTTATAACAAACTGTATAAATCTGCTCGACTTTTGGCTTTCTTTAAATTGGCTGCCTCCGGTTGATTTACCCGATCTCCATTTGGACATTAATGTTCGATAATCCAAGGTATATATAGTCTCAACAGTAATCTTATCCGAAATCGGTAGCTCATCCTGCGCCATCAATTTCACATTATCCGTCGTTAGAACCCAACATGGATTTAATGACTTTTCTGCGAGCGCTTGCGACATAAAATAATTGCGATACACGCCACTATTATGCATCGGTGGATAGTGGTAATGAATAAAAAGAAAAGAATTATCTAATGCCAATCCACGCTATTTGTATATTTTATTCACCTTAGCTTTTTCGACAGATTGATGAGAATATCGCCCTATTGTATCTAAATATACTTTGATAATGTTGCGTTCATCGTACTCTTTTATCATCTTGCGGCGGCCTAGTTTTCCCATCAAAGCTCGATCCGCATGATCCATTTCAATAAATTGAACAATACTGTCACATAAAGAAAATACGTCTTTGGGAAGGCAAACAAATCCTGTCGTCCGATGCTCGACGACATCTCGGCATCCTACATTATCGGTGGTAATAATAGGTGTTTCCATTGCTGCCGACTCCATCAATATTCTCGACACGCCTTCCCGATAAAATGAAGGAAACACGAGGCAATCTGCTTTTTGCAGATGTGGCCGGACATCAACTGTATCACCAAGATAGTGAATTATTTTCCTTTTATGCCATTCGAGCACTTCTTGGTATGGAATAGAATTGGGGTTTGACTCATCTATAAACCCCAAGACATTGAAAATGACATTTGGATGCTTCTTTTTGATAATTTTAGCCGCTTCGGCATAGATTTCTATCCCTTTTTCTTTTAGTAACCGCCCGGCAAAAAGAAAAGTAGTCACGCCACTTATTTCCTTATCTGTGTAAGGTTTAAACCATTGTATGTTAACACCTTCGCTTTTTATAACACGTCCTTTTTCCTTTTTGACTATACCTTTATATGTAAAAATATCTAAATCATTTGTATTGAGAAACCATGTCTCTTCTGATAATTTACAAGCTATTTTGTACATAAATAAAGTTACCCAACGAACGACCATATTTTTAAACTCAAACAAATGACCCAAACCGGTCGTAATAATAATAGAAGGAATGTCACATATCTTAGCAGCAAAACTTCCATAAATATTGGGTTTGATCGTATAGTGAAAGATTAGGTCTGGTTTAATTTCTTTGTATAATTGATACAAACGATAGATCAGTCGCAGTTCGTTAAACGGGTTTGTGCCATAATTTTGGATTTTAACATCTCTGTATTCTACACCCAATGCAATCAGCTTAGATGTAAATTCATCCTTGGGGGCGATTACGACAACTTTATAGCCCTGACGCATCAGTTTTTGGATCAATCCCAATCTGAAATTATACATACTCCATGATGTATTCCCTACGAGCGCTATGGTTTGTTTATGGGTGATATCTTTAAATCTTTGTGTTGAATATTCTTTTTATGTCAAAAGTAAAAAATTCCACCATATTGAATGTATATATAGCTTTATTAATCAATACTGCAAATAATCATACTTTAAACTGCAAATAATCATACTTTATAACTTATTCACTTGACCTTTTACCGTTAACCCCTTCACCACTTCTTTGATCTCTTGCTCATCAGACTTCGGATAGATAAGTAGTGCATTATCTTCATCAACAACAATATAGTTTCGTAACCCTTTGATGACGATCTGCTTGTCATTATTGGACATAATGATCACATTTTCACAATTGATGAGATGAATATTATTACCAATCGTTACTTGATCTGTATCAGTTGCCATATAGGCATGTAGGCTATTCCACGTGCCAAGATCACTCCAGCCTATATCTGCAGGCATTGTGTAGACATTGGTTGCACGCTCGAGTATCGCATAATCGATCGAGATACTTTCTGTCCCAGGATAAACTGAATCTATATAATCCTGCTCAGTGTTGCTGCCATATTGAAATAAATCCTGTGAAAGGATCCTTAAAATCTCTGGCGAATGTGCTTCAAAAGCCTTCAAAATACCCTTGACACTCCACACAAACATACCAGCATTCCATAGGAAATCGCCACTATCGAGATAAGACTGGGCGGTAGTAAGATCTGGTTTTTCTCGGAATTGTTGCACTTTAAATATTACACTTTCAGTGCTCTTTTGATATTGTATATAGCCATAACCAGTATCAGGTCTTGTAGGCTCGATACCTAAGGTCATGAGCACATCGGTGGTCGACGCCGCAGTAAATGCCAACTCCAATAACCTGATATACTCGTCTTCCTTTAATATCACATGGTCCGAAGGCAATACTGCAAATGTCGCATCGGGGTCTTGTGACTGAATACGCAAAGCAGTATATGCGATACAAGGAGCCGTATTATTCATAGATGGTTCACAAAGAATATTGGCTTCGGGCAATTCGGGCAGATGCTGCATTACCAATGCTTTATATCTTTTGTTCGTTACGATAAGCACCTTATCTACGTCAACCACCCTGATGGCACGTTCAAATGTCATCCTTATCAATGACTTACCGATGCCTAATATATCCAAAAATTGCTTCGGTCTATCTTCCGTACTTGATGGCCAAAATCGACTCCCGACACCGCCAGCCATGATGGCTATATATCTATTTGTAGTATTCAAAATTTGGTTTTTAAAATTAATAAATGACAGTAATTGTATTCTCTCCTATACCCAAATACCCAATCGGTTCCATAAATTTTTCTAAGCTATAAGCCCGAAATAAATCTTGAACTTCTGACACCGCATTGTCATCCACGGCTATTAATAAACCGCCACTTGTCTGTGGATCAGCCAAGAGATTTATTGCCATCGAATGATCAAAATCGCCATCAAAAGTCACTTTGTGACCATACGCTGTTAGATTTCTATTTGTTCCTCCAGGGACCGCTTGCTGATTGACATAGCTATAAATATCTGGACTGATCATAAGTACATTGCTAAAGTTCACATAAGCATTTACGCCACTTCCTTCGCACATTTCAGCGAGATGCCCCAGCAGACCAAAACCAGTTACATCGGTCATAGCAGTCACGCCCGATATCTTACCAAGAGCTTCGCCGATTTTGTTGAGCTGCATCATTTGTAAAGCAGCTAGCTTTGCGTGTGCAGGTGCTAAAATACCCTTTTTCTCTGCTGTGGTCAAAATGCCAACGCCCAATGGTTTTGTCAAGAATAATTGATTTCCAGCTTTGGCAGTATTATTTTTCTTTAGGTGTGGTATAGCGACGATACCATTTACAGCTAGCCCAAATATTGGCTCAGGTGCATCAATACTATGCCCTCCTGCCAAGGTTATCCCAGCTTCAGCACATATGCTCCGACTTCCTTCGATCACTCGTCGTGCGATATCGGTACCGAGTTTGTTGATCGGCCACCCAAGTATAGCAATAGCCAAAACAGGCGTCCCACCCATCGCATACACATCACTAATGGCATTAGCGGATGCTATCCTTCCAAAATCATACGGATCATCGACGATCGGCATAAAGAAATCAGTCGTCGATATTAATGCGGTTCCATTTCCTAGGTCGTAGACCGCGGCATCATCTTTGGAATGATTTCCGACAAGCAGTCGATCGTTATCTGGCACCGAAAGATTCGATTTTAAAATCTCGTCCAAAACATTGGGTGCAATCTTGCAACCGCAACCAGCACCATGCGAATATTGTGTGAGTTTAATGTCTAACATGAAATTAGTTAATAAGAAGTATTTGTTGTGATCGTTGCAAAGGTTGATTTCTACTAGTGTCCCCTTCTTCTAAGTGATACTACTTCAACGATAATTGGGCAACATAGGGATGTGCTGGATTAACGATCATTTCTTTTTTTGGGGATGGATCAAGACATCCATCTCTTCCATTGGAATAGCTCCAAGTAACATCTCCGTAGATCCAGGAAGTACCATCGCACTACAAGTTGCAGTGCGATTAGCAAATTTGACATGAATAGGACTGACTATTGGTAATGTTATTACTGTACCGTCAGCCAATTGTGCAGTTCTGTTTTCATAGGGCTTCATACCTAACTGAGTAATCGTTTCCTCATTGATTGCCATCATCTAGGATCCTGTATCCACTAACATCGTTGCTGTAATTTCTCTAACTTCTTCTTTTGAAATAATTTTTCTTTTGAACAATGATAAATCTTCACCATTAGTCAATGATATTTTAGCATAAACAATTCTGATAATCATAATATTTATTAAAATCTACAACGAAAATCATCCAAATTTAGTTGCTGATCGCAATGCTTAAATTGGTAGGACATTGATTTAAAAGCAAACCACAATTCTTCTTAAAATCAATAACATCACTTACTAAAACGATGGGTAACTCTCCCAATTTATCTCTACGCGAGAGCCCTTTTTGATACCATTTGTCATAATAGGTTAGTAATATTCTGAAAGACTCCTTTCTGTTACCTTCTTGCAAATAGTTGATCGCATTCTTTGTCTCTAGACCACCTAATCTTTTTTGAATTCTCAAGATAGCATTTACCATATTTTCAGCATCCAATTCACCATACTCGATCACTAAATAATTTAGTCTTTCTTCAAAAGGAATTTCTAAAAAGTACAATCTAGCATTTGCAATGGTTTTCCACAAATTCGCAGGTATATTTACGTGACCTATTCTCTGACTTTCATCTTCAATCCAAATCGCTTTATTTCTTTGCTTTGCACTAGCTAATTCATGCGCTAGCAAATTTTCAAACATTTCTTGCGTAGGTTGCTCAGGCAAACCGATATGTCCGAAGGTAGAACCTTTGTGCTTTGCTAAATTTTCCAAATCAATGATTTCCTCACCGCGATTTGCAAGTTCATACAAGATCTTGGTCTTGCCCGAACCCGTAAATCCTCCGATTACCTGAAAATTATAATCACCCCTGAAATTATCCAAAACCCAATTACGATATGCTTTGTATCCACCTTTAAGCAAATAAACATTAAAACCGTACAAATCTAGTAACCAAGCAACAGCACTACTCCGCATACCACCACGCCAACAATGAACTAAAACAATATTATCAACTTCCATATTTACAGCGAGCTTGGTGTCATGATTGGCTAAAGTTCTTTCCACGTTTTCTACCATCGAACGCATCCTAGGTCCAAAATAATCGAGACCAATTTTGATCGCATCTTGCTTTCCCTGCTGCTTGTAACTTGTGCCTACAACAGCCCTTTCTGAGTCAGAAAACAAAGGCAAATTTGCAGCTCCTACTATGTGTGCTTGATTATATTCACTAGGCGACCGCACATCAAAAATTGGGTGGCTTTCAGACATCACCAAAAACTGATTAATCTCTACAGTAATAACTCCCACAATTGGTCATTTTTTTTAATATCTAAGTGTAAAACTTCGTGACAATCCTGGCCATTAAATCTCAAATTACCTGTCGGATTAGTATAATATTGATTTGGGCATTACCCTGATCATTCCTTTCGTCGGATCAGGGTCGCTATCTTTCGTGGCTCTCTGTTCGCGAGGTCCTTGGTCTCCCCACTTCCTATAATCGTTGGGACCGCTCCACAGCGCTGATGCAACACATCTAGCACTTCAGTGGGTGGCTCAATCGCAAGCAGTCTTAATCGGCCTTTATTGTATATTGTTCATGGTAATCACAACATTCACTTTTCACTATCATCTTTTTTCGCCGATGTTTACCTCCCAAAATCGTCCTGCAATCTAACGATATCGTCCTCATCAGAAGGTTTACTAGCATCCGTGTGCTGCCAAATTTCCGCAATAATACCCCATTTTTCCCGACCAATCAACCGATGGCGTTCACCACATTTTAATATCAATAACTTTCCTTTTCGCATGTGGACAACTTCCGTCTCGGTATCGTTATCACTGACTTTATAGGCTGCTTGCCCTTCGATAAGTTTCCACAATTCTGCTCGTCGATGATGATACTGCCATGATAGACGTTTATTAGGGGCAACACAAAGTATCTTGGGACTTAATGGAAGCGACGTCGAAAGCAATTCATCCTTCAATTCAGGATAAAAGGTATCAATAAAAAGTTCTTTGGACTTATCAGCCACTACTAAAAACCCTCCCCAAGGCCTGTCAAAATCGTAAGCTTTAAAAGTAAATCCTACTTGTTCTAGCTTGGATTTTGTTCTTTGGAGTTTGTTGTGTTTTAATTTACTAATCAAAATTTCTAATTATAAAATGATTTATATACTGATTTTAAACTATCGCCGACCAACCTGATAGACTGCGTAGATACACCAGCATCTTTGGCATATTCAGGCCATTTGCTAACTGTATCAAGAACCTGTGTGATCAAAATATCATTTTTGCGTGTGTCGAAAATAAATCTTTTGTCCATCAAGCACCGATTGTCCTACTTCGTAGTCAGAATCTTCCAGAGATAATATGACGTTCAATTTTTCTAACATCGCCACTATTTATCAAATAATTTGGCTACTCGCTCTAGGTTATCGTCGACCTCAAATACATCTTTAAGATCTTCAACACGACCCTGTAGATGCGCTAATTTGAGCAGCGACTCTAGAGATATTTGACCCGTTGTTTCAAATCGTTTGATACTGCCCATCGATGCGCCCGACCTTGTCGCCACTGCTGATTGCGAATATTTGGCACTCTTCCTCAAGAGTTTCATTCTCTCACACAACAAAGTCATGATGTCAGATGGCAAAAGTTTAGTAGAATACGGGTTCATCACGTATGGATAATATATTTTCCAAATATACAACATATTGAGTAAATTAGCTAATATATTGTCCTTTTAATATTGGTCTTTCTATTTCCAATAGAAAGCTTCGGATCCATTACTATTAAAAATGTCAATGATATTTGGTTGCACTCTCATGACAGAATATTTTCCAATCATATTCATTCATCTACAGTGTATTTTACAATTTTGCAAAAATAAACCAAATCTCGCCCACTTTCATCGCGTATGTGCCACTTGGTAAGGACGACACATCTAATAGTTGGTCAAAAACCTCGCACATAACTTTTTTTCCTTGAGATACATTGAATATTTCGATATTCGCCTCCTCAAACCCTTCAATCGTAATAAAATTACTAGCAGGATTTGGATATAATTTGATACGACCTTGATTGAAATCATTTGCCAAAGAAACTTCTGCATATTCGAATGCTCCCACATCGATTTTTCCATCTACATTTCTAGGAACTATTTTGTCAATATGGTGAAATTCAAATGTTGGCGTCAACGAATAATTACCTATGCTCTCATTTAAAGGAATTCCTACGTCTACCGTAGCGTTATCATAGAGCAAGTTATAATTGTAGGCATCAAAATCTACAAAAAATGGTATTGCGTCCTGTATTTTTTCAATTAATACATTGGCCCTATATTCATCTTGAATGCCGTTAATTGTTGAACCACCGCCTACAAAAATATTATTCTGCACCAAAAATTTATCCAGCGTAGCTGTGGGTATATGAATATGGCTACCATTGCCACGGCGATTGACGAAGGTATTATTGACAATGTACAATTTATGTGGCGTAGGATTACTGAGGCCTTCTAATCCGTAGCCAAGTATGTTGTTATTCGCTGAATTTGGACCTTGCTCGATGACATTCCCTAAAATGATAGATATGCCACCATTAGGCAAATCAATAGAACGACTATCTTTTGTTGTATAATTGGCAATATTGTTATAAGCAATATAATTAAACTTTGCTCTACTTTTCAATTCATGTCCTTCTGCAATGGCGTCAATTGATGTATTGAACCTAAATATCAAAGTATCGATATTATTAATATATACGTTGTGTTGATATCCAGGATTTGCTGTGCTCCCATTTTGCAGAAATTCACAATATTCGATTGTTGTCTTACAATTTGGTATAGTACCACAAAGTATACCCATTTCATTATTCAGAAATAGACACCTCAAAACTTTTAGATTGCACCCTTCCTGTCGTATGCCTGCCCCATTGTGATCTACAACTGTGGCATCATGAAAAGCTATATTATCTATTGTAACATTATTACCCTTTATAACAAAGATTCCTTTTCCATTTGATTGATCATTTGCAATGATACTACCAGCTCGCAAAATAGGTCGGCCTGCCTCCCCAAGTACGGTGATAAAATTTTTTGCAATAGTAACTTGCTTATCATTTGTGTATATACCCATTTTTACCAAGATCGTATCACCGTGATCAATAAGAGATGTCACCTCGCTGATCTTTTTATATGTTTCTAATGGGCCGACAATAAAAGTGCTAGCGCTAGCATATTGCGTAGAAAATAAGAGGACAAAACCAATAATTCCATACTCGAAAGTGGCGTTGCTAAAGTTGCTCATTTCATTGTATTAATATCAAAAGATTCTAAATATGTAATCTACACATGGTAAATACCTTTACAACTTAGCTATAATTTTAACAATCCTCTCCGCTGTCTTTCCATCCCATAAATCTGGAATACCGCCCTGTTTCCAGTCCCCGTTGACTAGTTTTTGGATAAACGGAACTATATTATCAGGATTTGTACCTACCATTTCATTGGTACCGATTGTCACAGTTTCTGGTCGTTCGGTGCTATCTCTCAGTGTCATACATGGGATGCCAAGCACCGTAGTTTCCTCTGTGATCCCGCCAGAATCTGTTATTACCCCTAGAGCGTTTTTTATTAGATAGATAAATTGTAAATATTCCATCGGACCACAGATAAATAGCTTATCAAAGGATCGGGTGATCGTTTCAAAAATCTTTTTTGTTCTAGGATGCATTGGGAAAATAACCATGTTATCACCGCAATGATCATTGATTAACGTTAGCAATTTTTCTAGACTAACTTTATCATCCACATTAGAAGGGCGATGTAGCGTGGCAACAATATACGCTTTCTCCTTTAAACCTTCGGTATCATAAAAATCAGGTTTTCTGAGTCTATTTTCATTACCCAAAAGCGAGTCAATCATGGTGTTACCCACAAAAAATATTTGGTCATCCACTACGCCATTCGCCTTAAGATTATCATTAGCTCGTGGCGTTGTCGTGAAAAAGTAATCTGTGATACTATCCGTCACGATTCTATTGATCTCTTCAGGCATCGTCATATCCCCAGAACGAATTCCACCCTCCACGTGGGCCACCATGATACAAGCTTTCTTGGCCACAATAGCGCACGACATAGTTGAAGTCACATCACCGACAACGATACAAAGGTCAGGCTTATAATCTACCAAGGCCCTTTCATATCCTATCATTATCGCCGCAGTCTGTTCAGCTTGTGTCCCGCCACCTGCACCAAGATTGAGATGCGGCTGTGGGATATTGAGCTGCTCAAAAAAAGACTCACTCATAGCCTTGTCATAATGTTGCCCAGTATGAATGAGCCGATATTGTATAGGCTTTGTTGCTGTTTCATTATATTTAAGAACAGCATGAATGATTGGACCTATCTTCATGAAATTGGGTCGTGCGCCTGCGATGATATCGATGGTAGTCATTAAATGATTATTTTTTATGTAAAACTACTATGGAATTTGAATATGCGATATTTCCATAACTATCGAACTATTGCGACCTATTAAATCATAATTAAAATGGTCTTTTCGGTAATGTCGGAAACCAATTATGCACCAATTCACTTTTTGGAAAAACAATTACCCAAGCAGTCAAAAAAATAATTTTAATATCTGTCCAAAAAGATTGATTGGTTTGATACCATTGCTCAAGCTTTCCTTTGTAGGGAAGAATCGTTTCCTCATAAAATTGCAATGGATCTTGGCCAGACTTATCGATTAGAGATTCTTCATCTCTAAAAACAAGAGAACCAATACCTGTTATACCTGGTGGAGTATTGTATATGACTTTGCGAACATCTTCAGCATATAAATCAAAACTCCTTTGCATCAATGGTCGTGCTCCTACTACACTCATGGTGCCATTCCAAACATTAATAATTTGCGGCAACTCATTGATTTTTGTTTTTCTTAAAAAGTTACCCATTGGCAAAACTCTCGGGTCATTTTTCAAGGTGACATCTCCCGTGCCAATGTTAGGACTGTTCTTTAACATGGTGGTAAATTTCCAAATGAAAAATGGCTGATTAAAAGTACCGATTCTTTGTTGCTTGTAAAAAACTTCGCCTTCGCCAGAGCATCTAAGTAAGATGGCAATAGGCAGTAAAAAAGGTAAAAACAATAGTGTAGCTACAAATACTACTAATAAATCTAAAAATCTCTTAGCCATGCTTCAGATGATGTGTTGGTGTTTCAAAAGATTTTTCAAAAGATTCTTTACCTGAAAGATAGAAGTCTTTATACCAATCAAGCGTTGTTTTGAGTCCTTCTTCCCATGACACTTTAGGGCTATAGCCAAGTTGAGTCCTTGCTTTGGTGATATCAGGGCATCGTCTACCGACAGAGCCTGGATAAGTAGGCGCATTCTCATATGTACCTTCAAAACCAAGATATTCTCCAGTGGTTTTAATAAGTTGTTCTATCGTAATTTCTGTTGAGTCTCCAATATGGTATATTTCGCCATTTGATATATCAGACTCCATTGCTAAAACTGTGCCCTCTACAGCATCTGTCACATAATTAAAAGCCCTCGTCTGATCATGGCCATAAATCAAAAAGGGACTTTCATTTGCTAAAAACCTTTGGACTAAATGTGGAATTACATGCTTAAATCCCATTCGTGGTCCAAAGACATTATGAAATCTGACAATAGTACATTCAAACCCACACATACGAGAATAATTCAGAAAGCCAGATTCACCCAACATTTTTGTAACGGCATAGGTAAATCTGGGGTGACCAATGTCTTGAATGCTCAATGGAATGTCTTCAGGAGTAGGTACTACATAGCCAAATGCCTCAATGGTACCAGCATAACATTCACTTGTGGAAGTGAAGACTACTTTTTTTACTGATGAATGTTTTAGCCACTCAAGTGTATTGTAAATTAAAGCTGTATTTATTCTAATTATTTCGTGAGGAATCTCCAATGTATTATTGACACCAACTACCGATGCCAACATATAAACATAATCATAATCTTTCTGCAATTGCTCAAAAGCGGACGGCACGGTAAAATCGCCTTCGATTATCTTGACACCATGTCGATTGACCAAATTCATTAAATCTTCATCCAATTGACCTCTTGAAAAATTATCAGCAACCGTAATAGCATAATCACGATTCTCCGCAAGGTATTTACTGATATTCATACCTATGAATCCTGCCCCTCCTAGTAATAAAACTTTCTTTTGCATTTGTATTTTTTTATTAAATGTCACCACGTCCTACTACGCGAACGGGATGTTTCGTTGAAATTATCTTTATTTCTGCATCGGTCAAATGACCTAAAGTATCAAAAACAAATACATTTGTTTGATTCAAAATCAATGATATCAGTTCCTCATTTTGCTTATATTCATCATGCGATGTGCTGAAAACAATTAGATCCCAATCTTTCTTCAATAGCGACTTGAAGTCTGGAGAAACTTTTAGATCTTTCTCTTCCCAATATTCTACATATGGATCAGTAACATCTATTTCTGCTCCAGATTGTATCAAGTAATCATGTAAATATTCAACAGGAGTATATCTTGTATCGCCCACATTGCTCCGATAAGAAACGCCTAACAATAACACTTTTTTATCCTTCAAATCCTTTGCATATTCTTTTGATAAAAACTCAAACGAATACAAAGGCATTTTGTCATTGATCTTAACGCCTTGCTCACTCTGCTCTAAAGCAAACTTACTGTCAAAAAGATTCATCCTAGCCCATGAAGCTAAGAGTGGATCTTTGGTAAGACAATAACCTCCTACTCCAATGCCAGGCAACATCATGTTTTTATGTGTAGGTCTCATTCTTATGGCATTGACAACTTCGTAAATATTGACTCCTGCTTCCTCGGCAAATCTTGACCATTCTACCATAAAGGCAATATTCATAGCTCTATAGGAGTTTTCAAGTACTTTTGCCATCTCTGTAGCATTCGTGTTACCCAATCTTGTTAGTGGATACTTCTCAGTGCTGATTATTGTTCGCAAAAATAATTCTGTAGCATCTGCACTTACTTCGTTGATCCCTGAATACACACGATAAAAATTCTGAATAGAGTCAATATAATCAGGACCCGGCATGACTCTTTCATA
>JANMMV010000445.1:0-1942 GCA_031373565.1 Saprospiraceae bacterium | reverse complement strand
GATGAAATAGGAGATCCTGAAATTAGGACAAAAATAGAGCAATATGAGCTAGCTTATCGCATGCAAACCGCAGTTCCAGAACTTACGGATATAAGCAAAGAGCCAGACTCTACCATCAAAATGTATGGCTCCGAATGTATGGTGCCTGGGACTTACGCAAGTAATTGTCTCTTAGCACGAAAGCTATCAGAAGCCGGTGTCCGATTTGTACAGATCTATCATCAAGGCTGGGATCAACACGATAACTTAGTCTCAGAAATGCCTAATCAAGCCAAAGATGTTGACCGCGCTAGTGCTGCTTTGATCATGGATCTTAAGCAACGTGGATTGCTTGACGAAACGCTAGTGATTTGGGGTGGAGAATTCGGTAGGACCAATTATTGCCAAGGACCGCTTTCAGCTACGCAATATGGTCGGGATCACCATCCACGAGCGTATAGCATCTGTATGGCTGGTGGTGGCGTCAAGCCTGGCGTCTATGGCGAAACAGATGAATTTGGATACAACATCGTTGAAGATCCCGTGCATGTCAATGATTTTCATGCTACGGTTCTGCACTTAATGGGACTAGATCATGAGAAGTTGACGTACAAACATCTAGGTCGCAGGTATCGATTGACGGATGTAGCAGGTAAGGTATTTAACAAAATCATAGCGTGATGGCTCGCAGATTTGTCTCATTTCTGGATTTTCTAAATTTTGGGTTATTAAGCCTATTGTTGATGACTTGTTGGTTTCGTAGTCAGATCGACGTGACAGGTTGGATGACAAATACAGGGCGATTTCACCTAGTTGTTTTACATTTGCCAATAGGAGCTATGATATTTTATACATTATGGCATTTCATGTTGAAAAATGAAAAGGCTGATGAAGAAAGAAACCTCAATGATAAGGTATTGTTTCAAACGGTTTTGTTGACATCTCTTGTTGCAAGTTTGACAGGATTGTTTCATTCGTTAGGTGGTGATTTTCCCGATATGGCACTTGACAACCACATGTATGGCGCTCTTATTTTTACTTCAGGATTGTTTGTTTGTCAGTATTTTCTTCAGTCTTCTCTCGGGTCAGTAGGAATTGTGGGTGCATTGGCTGCTTTGGTTTATACAGGACACTTAGGTGGAAGTATAACGCACGGCGATCATTTTTTATGGCCTAAGGCAAAGGTAAATATGGACACCGTGGCGATGACCGAAGTTGATAAAAGTATCTACACTGCCATGATAAAGCCCATACTTGAGGCTAAATGCGTTTCGTGCCATTCACTAACCAAGACCAAAGGTGGCTTACAATTAATAGACTCCTTAACCATCATGAAGGGTGGGGAACATGGAGCTGTGATCAAACCATTTTCCGCAATCGAAAGTAAGATGTATAACTATGCATTACTACCACTCAAAGACGAAATGCATATGCCACCTGATGGCAAAGTCCAGTTGACAGCCGATGAAATCTTGATTTTGAGACATTGGATACAAGGCGGTGCATCGTTTTCGATGATGGTGAGTAGTGTAAGTAAGCAAGACTCTTTATACACTTTTGTGGAAAAACTAAAAGCAAAAAGACTTACCGATCAAAGAGAAAAAACGTACGATTTTAGTGCTGCAAGCTCGGATTTGATCACATCATTATCTAATCCATACCTTCATATTTCTCCGATTTCTGGCGATAAGCCAGCACTGTCAGCAAGATTTTTTGTCGCCCAACATTTTAATATAGATGATTTAAGAAAAGCGCAAAAACTGAAAACACAGCTTACGCAAATTGACCTTGCAAATATGCCATTCGCTGATAAAGAAGTAGATTTTTTATTACCATTTACCAATCTTGAACAACTCATATTGAATGGTACTCAATTGACATCCGCCGCTGTATGCAAATTGAGCTCATTAACAAAACTCGAAAAATTATCGTTGTCCATATATTTTTAGTGCTATTCATTTTC
>JANMMV010000429.1:0-3213 GCA_031373565.1 Saprospiraceae bacterium | reverse complement strand
CTTGCCTCGAGAATATAGAGGGCCAGAGCAGGATTCAGGAGACGGATTTGCACACGGCTTGACATTTGAACTCAGTGCAAATCTAAATTTTTTGCTCTTCTATGCGACACTAGATATGGCTTTTGGATATAATATCAATTTAAGACAATATCCCGATAGAACTTGTAGAATTATTTCCGGACCTGGAGGTACTACTTCAGAAGAGAGGCCGCTCGGTATAAATGGTTGGTATGCAAAGGGCGATGCTTTTGCAGGGCTCAGAGGGGAACTAGGAATAGGTGTTAATTTTGACTTTTTTCAAGCCAAGGTCCCTATTATCAATTTAGGATGTGCCATTAGCATTTTTGCTGCATTTCCAGGTCCTGAATACTTCAAGGGCCGGGCAGGACTTTACTATTCAATACTTAACGGTGCTGTGACAGGTAGGTGTAGTTTTGCATTTGAAGTGGGCAACAAATGTTATGACCCCAACTACAGCCCTCTCGATGGCTTAAAATTTATTACGGATGTAAAACCTGAAGGCAGTCAGGTAAGTGTTTATACAAAGGCAGAAGCAAGCTTTGCTTTTGCCATGGACAGAGTCCTGCCTCTGAAGGATGAACAATATGAAGGAGAAGAAGAACTGATAAGGTATTTTAAACCTCAGTTCAAGAGATTTGTCATTACTAATAATAGAAATGGACAAACTGTAGCATTTACTCCTCCAACAATTGTAGAGAATGGATACCTAGCTAAGTCAATGGCTATTGAAGCACTTCCACAGAACCAACAATTTACCATTAGAGCAGAAGTCATTGTGTTTGAGAGAATAAATGGACGTTGGGTACAGGTACTCAAAAGAGATGGCTCAGAGTTTGTTGACCTTATGGAAAAATCATTCACCACAGGTCCTCATCCTGTAACGATACCTGAAAACATAATTTTAACCACATACCCTATTCAAAAACAGCGATTTTTTATGGTAGGAGAGAAAGGAGAAAAAGGGACTGATCAGCGAGGATGGCTACAAACACAGATTGGTGATCCTATTATCAGTGAGCCTGCAGGAGAGAGAGCACCTAATAGAAGTTTGGGAAGATCAACTGTTTCTTATGAAGTACTCATGGAATCTCCAGATGATCAAAGTGTCCAATATAGAATTCCAGCCGTAAGAAATGACAGTAAAACAGTGACATGGCAAATGCCAGCGTCGATGAGACTAAACACAAGATATAGGCTTAGAGTAATCAAAAAAGTAATTACAGATTATAGCGCATTCACAGCAATATCTGGAGGAAGTTCAAATATAGTATTTACAACAATCGCTCAACGGTATCAAGTAAGTGGAATGGAAGCAGAAGCTTCTACTTCAAATATTACTAATAGAACCATAGCAAGTAATACATCAGCTGCAGAAGCAGGAAGAAATCTAGTGATTTATGAATATTTTTTCAAAACCAGCCAATTCAATACGCTTACAGATAAAATGGCGGCTAACCGCTTCCAATCAGCTAATAAAGCATTTTTGGCAACTAGTATTAACTTTGTCGCAGCCGAAACCTTTGACGAATTTGATAAAAATGGCTATATATCTGCAGCATCAGGAGCAAGGGAAATGGCTCCACTCGTCAACATAGAAGAAGCATACAGCCATTGGAGCTTCATTCCTTTGAAATCAGGTCTATATACTTTTGCCGATAATCTAAATAAAACAAGATGGACACATCAATTCTCGCCACCTAACATGGCGAGCACGATGTACTCTTATTTCATGGGTATCCTGCCTCGCAATTCGTCGCATCCTTCTTGGGCATTTCCAGATAGAAACGCGGTGGATGTCATGTATTCTCAATCATTTGGTTGGGAAGGAGATAATTTGCCTCAACATGTAAATTTTGGTTTAGTTTCGCCTCCACTCAATGGAGATGAACTTACCTTTCCAGAAGTACGTGCGGAAACCACTTACACTTTGGCACCAAGGGCTCCTGGGGTTATTAGCGGAGGACGAGTTCCGACGTTCACAATTTTTAATGCAAACGAATGGGCATGGAGCGCCCATAATACTAATTTACAAAGAAAGACACAATCGATCATAAGTAGATTAAATCAAGTCATGGCATACGCTAGACCAAACGAATATACGACAGTAGTAGGGATTGCAGATTGGATGACGCCAAGGGGTACCGCACCGTCAGGTATGAGTTTCAGTAGTGTCCTAAGCACTTCAATGCGGTTTAATACAGTTAAATACACTCCTAATTTGGACTATTCGTTAGAATGGAATTACCATCGACCCAGTAATGCTAGAAAAAATAAGAGAGCTACTACAAATTGGAGATTGTAGTTGAAGAAATAACAATAAAGATAACAGACATGAAAACATTAAAAATATATAACGTAGTACTCTTCATTGGTTTAGTTTTATCTCCCAAGTTATCCTTTGGGCAGTTTAAAAACATTCCAAAACAACAGTATTACGCTAATAATAAAGGTGAGGCGGATGTTGATAGTCTTGCTCATATTAAAGCCATCGGAAAATTTTCTGATAATAAAGTGAAAATAAGGTGGGCACCTACCACTGAAGAATATTGGAGAACTTATAACAAACGCGGATACAGTATTCAGTCTTTTTGGTATGATACATTAGGCAATCGTGGAAAAGAATTTGTTCAATTATCAAACGACACCATAAAGCCGTGGACAATTAAAAAATTTGAAAATTATCTGAAAGAAAACAAAAACGAAGAATATGTAGGCGTGGTACTACAATGTATATATGGAGTAACACCCAAAGATGCTTACAAAGAAATGGCAGACTATCCTGCTGATTTACAAAATAGATATGCTTTTAGCTTGTTAGCTGCGGAGTATTCACCCGTTGCTGCGGAGGCTGCTGGATTGTCATGGATAGACTCCACTGTAAAAAGGAATAGATTTTACCATTATCGCATTATTGGTTTTTCTGAAAACCCGTCGAACTTGGATACTGCCGATGTCTATATTAATACCTTTGAAAGTCAGGAAATGACAACACCAATCATATCAGCATCTTTTGAAGGCGATAAACTGGTAGGATTTTCATGGGATCGATTTTTCCATAGTCAGTGGTACAGTGGCTATTATATAGAAAAGTCTAAAGATGGAAAAAATTATACCACGATAAACAAAACGCCATATGTACATGCAATTTCGGATAATTTACCGCAAAATTCAAGTGAAATAAAATGGAGTGAA
>JANMMV010000416.1:0-1692 GCA_031373565.1 Saprospiraceae bacterium | reverse complement strand
ATGATGGTGGTGGCGGTGCAAGAGACATATATACTTTCACCATTGAAGGGATCGCAACAGGTGTGTATCAAATATCAAATTCACAACAAAATGATTCAGTAGACTTGTCTACGCGATTGACAAAGGTAGTGGATGCAGCATCCGCCGCAGGAGCAAATGGTGCCGATAGATTGCGATCAGGATTAAATGAACTTGGCGAACATAGTTCAATCGAAAGCAGTTTGAATGGTTTTTTAGATACTATTCTTGCAATTCCAAGCACGGGATTTGCTGCGCTTTTTTCTATGACTCATTCTGCGTTCGAAAACGAATTCAATGAGGCTTCTTTAGACGCCAAGAACATGGTGATAAATAAAACCTTCAAACCCTTAGATGTTGATTCTCAATTTAAACTACTTCAATCTTATGCATCAACTACTTCTTTTATCGAAGCAGAAGTTAATCCGATATTAGCTAAGCACCCCTTAATAGGAAA
This sequence comes from Saprospiraceae bacterium, assembly GCA_031373565.1. Lineage (GTDB taxonomy): Bacteria > Bacteroidota > Bacteroidia > Chitinophagales > Saprospiraceae > OLB9. The sequence continues at coordinate 1,217 of JANMMV010000416.1, read as the reverse complement.
CGTAGTTGAAGCTGGATTATATATAATTCCTTTTGCCAAAGCAGGAAAAATCGCAGGAACAACAACTGCGGTAGGTGCAGAATCTTTACTGGGACAGTCATTTGGTAAATTAGGAACTGTTGTGAAAAATCCAGGCGTTCAAGTAACAGGTTATGTAGATTATTCTTTGGGTCGTATTGCTCAAAGAGAGGTTACTGCCACAGCAATAACTGAAACAATGCAAAAGCCATTAATTGTTTTACAACAATCCAATGGCTATCTATACATATCTAATAATGCTGTGATTGCAGTTTCACCAAGCGGCATATTGAAAACCGCATACGGTCCAGCCGATTTCGACTCTAGAATTTTGTCAATAATTGATGCAGTAAACGGAGTAAAATAATGTTGTTTGAAAAAATAAATGCGATTCTTTTTGAGAAATGGGACCCGTTGTTAGTAGGAGAAAATCCAAAGCTGTCGGATGAATATGATAACACTACCAATAAACTTGTTAAGTTGCTTACTTCTTCTATAACACTAGATGACATAATAAAATTCTTACTCGACGAAGAAAAACTTTATGCATCAACTGTAGATGAACAAACACGTCTTTCTGTGGCTCAACAGCTCTACGAACTAACGCAAGTCAGCAACTTTAAAGTCAAATCTTAATTATCATTTATTATACCCAATCATAAGTGATACATGTGTGTTCGCACTACATAACTTGAAATAAGCGACAATTAGACAAATATATTAAAGCCAGTTAGGAGCACTGATAGAAAAGATCGTAACTCACTTGATTTTCTGACCTTCAAACGTATGTGAAGACAGATGCAATCCTAATGAACCACGACCCTCAAAAATCCCTCACCGAATACGCCGGAAAATCCAGCGAAGCCGATCAGGAAAACATCCGCAAGAATCTCAGCGGCATGAATCGCGGCCCGATTAAGAAGATTTGGGAGGACGTGCAGTTACTTTGGAAAATGGTGGGCGATCCAACGGTTCCTTGGCAGCCCAAGGCGATAGCCATTGGGGCGCTGGTCTATCTGGTTTCACCGCTTGATGTCGTTCCCGATATACTGCCCATCATTGGCCTTGTCGATGATGTTGGTGTCATTGTGGCGGCGGTGGGAAAGCTCGCAACAGAGCTTAAGCGTTACAAGAATCGCTAAAATTATTTTCAAAATGAAAATTGCACCTTTATTGACCGCACCCTTTTGCCTGCTGCT
>JANMMV010000398.1:0-2769 GCA_031373565.1 Saprospiraceae bacterium | reverse complement strand
GTAAGATGGGTTGCAAACTTTGATACACCATCTAGCACAAATGGACTGAACTCAACAAATAGTTCTGTCTTTTCAGAGTACAAAGTATAAGCTATCGACTCCAAACTAGGCGCTTCAGTACTGGCTTCATGCTCATGCTTGTGCCCATCTGCTACTTGTTGCTTACAGCCGACTGTACAAATCAATGCCATACTTAACCATAGGAATGTCTTAATCATATTATTTAAAATTTGGATTATCATTTAATGCTTATGTTTTGAACTTGCACCACTTTCTTTAGTAAGGCTGTCTTTTCCCACTCGAAACTCTTCCTGGTGCACCGTGTCTGAATGCGGTTCGTGGACAGTTCCATCTTCATGAGTATGCGTTTTAGCGGGATGCGATCCATCTGCATTATGCTCATGGCTTTCGTTTGAAGGTTTTTCTTTGCAGGCTGCCAATAGTAAAATGGCCGCAATGTAAACTAAACATGACTTTTTCATTTGCATTAATTTTTGTTTGTTTGTTTGTTAGTTTGTTTGTTTGTTTGTACTTGTTTAAAGGAAAATTGAATTACAATTATTGTGTCTCAAAAAGAGTATTTCATACTCTGACTACATCATTTACTAAAAAATAGGAAGACCTTACGTATATAAGGTGACTAATAATATAAAATTTTCAAGACTGAAAATTATGCAAAGCAAAGTGAAGGTGGCCCACGTCGGGGCGCGGGATTGATTTCAGTAGTTGCGTAATAAAAGGTTTTTTCTGCTAGTTGCTGGGGCGAATGCGCTATTTCACTGTCGAATATACAATGATAAGTATAGTAACAATTGACAAAACAATCAAAACCAGCCGCTATGTTGTTGACAGAAATTTCATCAGCTGAGTCAGCATTGGTATAAACAACATCATCGCCCATGTGACTGAAATCTGCAAATAAATGCCCAAAGTCCAAAAGGCTACTATCCTGATCACAGTCATGAGAGTGACAGTGTACGGAATTTTGATCATGGTGATGGTGGGCAAATAAACCATGGCCAAGTGTAATACTCTGGGCAAGGATGAGAAATGCAATCTTTAATGTCTTTGCGAACATAGCTACAAATGTAGGTACAAAATGCTGACTTCGGCAAACTTTAGTAAATTATTATGATAAAACGGGCACCAAAGGCAACCTCTACATCTTTAATCCAGCATAGATTAGTGCCATTGATGGTAAAAATGTCTACAATACGGCAACAGTCGATGGAGATAAACATATACTGTAGATATCAGTACTTGGGCCATGGATGCGTGTTCTGTTAAAGTTTATAAAGGTAAAAATTCCACTGCCAAAAAAATCATAAAATATTGATTTTAATGATGAAACCAATAGAAAGGTAATGTAATTGGTTTGTTTTGTAAGAATCGGTTTGAATCTTTGTCATATTATCAACTTTTATGCTTAACTTTGCGTTTGCTTTATAACTAAAGGTATGGTTTTAAAAGTATTACATATTTTGCTGGCTTGCAACCTGTTCATTTCTTCAATGGGCATATCTGTTTTTGAGCATGTCTGTCAAAAAAATGGTACTTCTATCTCTCTATTCGTAAAGTCAGGCGGTTGCTGTTCTGTCAAAAAACGCACTTGCTGCTCAGCCAAAAAAGCGAAGTTATGCGAAGCCCTTCATCATAATCACAAAGGCGCTTCAATTAGTAAAAAACCTTGTTGCAGCGACAAAGCATCTTACAAAAAGTTAAATGTAACAGCAACTAACAACATAAAAGTTGAGACCGTCGTACTTCAACCTATCTTTTTTGATAAGTCTGAAGTCTTACCAGTAAATAGAATTATAGCGTGTACGCATGATCAAAAAACGCGCAAAGCGTTTCTCTATAGACCACCACCACTCTATCCTAATAATTTAAGGGTGCTTTATCAATCTTTTCTTTGTTAGCTAGCCATTTCTCAATTTCCACAATTGAGGTTAATGTTTATTGTTTATACTTGACTTAGAGTTACGTGTTGATGACTACATATGTTTTCATTTCTTGTCTCGATTACAATCTTGTATAACTATTAAGCATTCCAGCGTTTCACGGGTGAGAAATCATCCCTGGTACGCTCATTTTTCTATTTCAACGTAATTTTCTTTTTTTCCAAATATTAAAATAATTTTAAATGAAAACATTTATTAAAAGTGTAGCCGTGTTGTGTATTGCTTTATTTTCAATCAACACAGGCTCATCGCAAACAAAAAATTTGCAAACAGTAAACGTAAAAGTGTATGGCAACTGCGGCATGTGCAAAAAGACTATCGAAAAAGCAGCCAATGTTAAGGGCAAATCAAATGCTGTATGGAATGCTGATTCAGCGATGGCGAAAATCACCATAGACAGTACTAAAATAACCATTGATGAAGTACTCAAAAAAATCGCTGCCGCTGGTTATGATAGCGATAAATTCCGCGCGCCAGATAGTGTTTATGATAACCTTCATGGATGTTGTCAGTATGATAGACCGGCAAAGAAAAATCAATAATAAATCAATGCAATCAATAATCTTTTGTATCACATTACTCTTTCCAGCATTTCTAATTGCTCAGATTGATTTACCTCCGGCGAGCCCTGATGCTTCATGGACACATCAAGTGGGATTTACTCAAATAGAATTGAATTATTCCCGACCACAAATGCGGGGGAGAAAGATCTTTGGAAATCTTGTTCCTTACCTTGAAATTTGGAGAACCGGTGCAGGAGAAAGTACCAGAATTACATTTAGTGAAGATATCAAGTTTGGAGGAGAAC
>JANMMV010000365.1:0-3415 GCA_031373565.1 Saprospiraceae bacterium | reverse complement strand
AAAAATCTGATTAACCTGATAAATGCGGCAGACACAAACAGGGCTTACAACCAAAAATTAAGAATGAGAAAAATACCAAAAATATTCATTTTAGACAAGAACAAGAAAGTAATTCTCAAGGATTTCAACATTGTTGAAATTGAAAAATATTATAATTACTGTAAGACAAAAATCAACTGAAAATTTGATATTACAACTTCTTTTTTAGTGCTAGCATTTCATCACGAAGTTGGGCTGCGGTGATAAAATCAAGCTCTTTTGCAGCTTTTTTCATTTTGGCTTCGGTATCATTGATCAGTTTAGCCAATTGTTCTTTGTTCATGTATCCAACGATCGGATCAGCCGCAAGACTTTCACGATCATCAGGTTCTATATATGCTTTCGTAATTCTACTTCTGACATCTAGTATTGATTTTTGTGCCATAATATCTTCTCTCGATTTGAAAATAGTGGTAGGTGTAATACCATTTTCTTGATTGTAAAGTATTTGAATAGCTCGACGCCTGTTAGTCTCGTCGATGGTCATTTGCATGCTTTTGGTTACTTTATCAGCATAAAAAATGACTAATCCATTTGAATTTCGAGCTGCACGACCCGCAGTTTGTGTAAGTGATCTATTATTACGTAAAAAACCTTCTTTATCTGCATCCAATACGGCTACCAATGACACTTCGGGTAAGTCAAGTCCTTCTCTCAAGAGATTCACACCAACTAGCACGTCGAAATCGCCCAAACGCAATCCGCGAAGGATCTCTACCCTATCCATTGTATCCACTTCGGAATGAATATATCGAACTTTGATATCTAATTTGGTTAAGTAATTTGTCAATTCTTCAGCCATTCTTTTAGTAAGGGTTGTGACAAGCACTCTTTCATTTGCATCAATCCGTTTTTGTATTTCTTCTAGCAAATCATCGATCTGATTGATACTTGGGCGCACTTGCACAGGTGGATCTAATAAACCTGTTGGCCGCACGATTTGCTCAACCACGGTGCCTTCTGTTTGAGAAAGTTCATAATCCCCTGGAGTGGCACTTACATAAATAACTTGATTTGTGACAGACTCAAATTCATCATAATTCAGTGGTCTATTGTCCATTGCTGAAGGTAACCTAAAACCATAATTGACTAAGTTGATCTTACGCGCTCGGTCACCACCCCACATACCTCGTACCTGCGGAATACTCACGTGACTTTCGTCAATAATCATAAGGTAGTCATCTGGAAAATAGTCCAAAAGACAGAAAGGGCGCGAACCCATTTTTCTTCCATCAAAAAAGCGAGAATAATTCTCAATGCCATTACAATATCCCAATTCGCGGATCATTTCTAGATCAAATGTCACCCTTTCCTTTATCCGTTGTGCCTCAAGGTGACGACCTTCAGCTTCAAAGAATTTTTCATGGTTGTAGAGCTCATCTTCAATCATTTTTATGACTTGATTGAGCCTATCTTTAGGCGCGACATAGAGATTAGCAGGAAAAATAGCCGCGTGATTAAGCGACACAATTCGCTTGCCAGAAGTTAGTTCTATTTGCTCAATTGCTTCGATTTCATCTCCAAAAAAAATGACACGGTATCCATATTCTACGTAGGGCAGATTAATATCCACAGTATCCCCTTTGACCCTAAAAGTCGCACGTTTGAAATCCGTCTCCGTTCTAGAATACAAACTATCTACAAGGCTATACAAAAAGCCATTACGACTCTGTTTTTGGCCGATCTCTATGCGAATAATACCTTGCTTGTAATCTTCAGGGTTACCCATACCATAAATACACGATACTGACGACACGATCACGATATCTCTACGACCAGATAGCAACGACGACGTTGCCCTTAGTCTAAGTTTATCAATCTCTTCATTGATCTGAAGGTCTTTCTCTATGTAAGTATCAGAGTGTGTTATATATGCTTCAGGCTGGTAATAATCATAGTAAGAAACAAAAAACTCAATCGCATTATCTGGAAAAAACTCACACAACTCGGCGTAAAGCTGTGCCGTTAATGTCTTATTATGTGTCAAGACAAGCGTAGGCCGTTGAGATTGTGCGATGACATTTGCCATCGTAAAAGTCTTGCCTGAGCCAGTAACTCCTAGTAAAACTTGATATTTCTCACCGGTCTGCAATCCATTGACGAGTTGTTCGATAGCTTTCGGTTGATCACCAGTGGGTTGATAATGGGATGTGAGTTTAAAGGACATAGATGCAGATATTATTACATAACAACGTGGCGAGAAGAATGGTTAATAAAAATATAGATTTGATAATCTTAAGCGTAGAAAAGTTCTTTAAATGAAATCAAGTTAGTAGTTCTTCTGTACTTTTGTTCCAAAGTCATAAAAAAATGCAAAAAGGAGTTATTATTTTGGGAAGTTCTAACAGCAAGGGTGACACTTATAAGGTTTCAGCATACTTAAGTAGCGCTACAAATTTTGAAATCATAGACTTGAAAACAAAAAATATTGCACCATTCGACTACGAATTCAAAAATCAAGATGACGACTTTCTGACATTAATAAAAAAAATCGTACATGATTATGAAATGAGAATCTTTGCAACACCTGTATATTGGTACAACATGAGTGGCACGATGAAAATATTTTTTGATAGAATCTCTGACTGTCTTAAGATCGAAAAAGAAACAGATAGAAAGTTAAGGGGCATGAAAATGGGTGTCCTGACTTGCGCGTCAGATAAAAACTTACCTCTTGGCTTTCATATGCCATTTATAGAATCTGCAAAATATCTCGGGATGACATATATAGGTGATGTCCATTGCTGGGTAGATGGTAGTCATAATATCCCTGAAGATGTAAAGAATGGTCTTGATGACTATGCTCAATTAATTTCCGCTTTTGCGTAGCAAGAGCCAAGCTTCGATTTTACAGACCAAACCACTTTATCAAATCATAACTTACGAATACGTCATACGCGTATCTACAAATCATAAGTATGACTACCAACAAAAATATTTTTCGTATGACTACATTTCCCTTACGGAGTGCATACCGAACACCGACGAAACTACCCGCACCATTCGCAACAGCCATAACCAAAGCTATGGGGAAAATGAAAAATCCTTTTGGAATAAGCAGTGACAAGCTAGCGACGTTGGCAACACAATTGACAACTTTGGCATAGGCTGATGCTTTAAGAAACTCAAAGCCAAGTAATATAACAAATCCCAAAACGAAGAAACTTCCCGTACCAGGCCCAAAAAAGCCATCATAAAACCCCACAACCATAGCTAGAAGAATCCCATATGTCCAAGTTCGACGTCGACTAATCGACTTCGTCACTTCTTGACCGAGATCTTTTTTGACAAAAGTATATATCGCAATAAGGATCAAAATGACCAAAACCAAAGGCTTCAACAATTGTGAATCCATCTTTGTCAGCGTATGGCTGCC
>JANMMV010000354.1:0-1993 GCA_031373565.1 Saprospiraceae bacterium | reverse complement strand
CTAAGCCTATCAGCGGTAAGAAAAACGATGTAAGATGCGCTATAACCTTGTTACTAAGTTGGTTAAGCCAATGGACAACCAATATCGTTGGTCGTAGGTTCGTGGCTTTGTTTGTTGTGTATGACATGATATTATTGTTGTAATGAGTTATAAAAAAGCGGGCTACTTTACTATTAGGTTCAAAGTATTTCACCCCACTAGTGGAATATTTTTTCTACTTACTATGTGATTTTTATCTTTTTGATTAATTCATTGTGGACTAGAAAAGCACATCCCAAATTCCAATCTATCAGTTCATCATCACATCAAAATAATATATCTTTTGATGTGATATAGAGATTAAAACAGGCAAAGATTTAATTATAATAAATCTTTGCCCAGATCGTACAGCAATCATTCCATAGAAAGGAGAGATAGGATATGGTTATAAATGGCTATGGGAGTTAAACTACTTGTTGTTTTTTATTGTCAAATCATTAAATGCTTGACCGAGCTCATCCATGTCTCTGTTAAACTCTGTTTTGAACGTTTCCCACTTTTCTTTTCCATCAGCATTATAGCCATCAAGTTTCATTTTAAGGTCTGAGTTCTTTTGGTTCAATTTGTCAATTTTTTCATTGTAGTCAGCTCGAGCACTTTTTTTCTCAAGCTCTACTCTGGCCCTGAAGTCTGTGATCATTTTCTCATTTTCGACTATTTTGGCAGCGGTCTCAGCTCTGTATGTTTCCATATCCGCTTTGTATTCGTCATTCGCTTTTTCAAGTGCCTCATCAGCTTCTACAACATTTTCCACTGCGGACTCTACTTTTTCACTCGGGGATTTGCATCCTGTAAAAATTGAAATGGTTATACACATCATAGTGATAACTTGTAAGATTGATTTTAACATTTTAAATTATTTTGTTTCTCAATACCCTGAGATTGGTTTGTAATGATTTATTACATCACAAAGGTCTTGCATCGGGGGTCAAACGATTTACAATAATCTCCCAATAAATTACATTATTCACATATGATAGTGGTAGCTTCGAGTAAAACCAACATGTAAAGCACAAAATGTGTGCAGAATGTAAATTACCACACAAATTACGTAAGAATCAATCCGACTTTCTATGCTATATTTGTGTCGATTTGAAATTTTTGCTTGTACATTAATAGTTATTATGAACTTACCCATAAACAATATACTCAAACAGTTACTTCTCTTTATCCTAATAATTGCTAGTATCTATTATGCGAAAGCATTTTTAATGCCGCTTTGCATTGGTGGTATCCTTGCAACGCTTTTTCTCCCCTTGTGCAAATGGCTTGAAAGCAAAAAAATACCCAAAAGCCTTGCCGTTACTTGTAGCTTTTTGTTCGTTTTGGGTTTGATGGTATCCTTTTTGGCCTTAATCAGCTGGCAAATAGGAGAATTTGCTAATGACGCTGAGTTAATAAAGCAAAAAGCAACTGAATCGATTATCTATTTTCAGGAAAATATTTTTGATCAATTTGGTATTTCAGCGGAGAAGCAAGTCGAAATTTTAAAGGCCGAGCAACCTTCATACACCAACATAATGCAGCATATAGCTGGCTCATTTCTAAACATTTTCACAAACACCGTTTTAGTTTTAGCATACTTTATTTTTCTATTGTACTATCGTGGTCACATAAAGACATTTATCATTAAAATTACCCCAACTTCAAAGAAGGAAGAAATGGAAGATATACTTGAGAGCTCAGCAAATGTATCTCAACAATATTTAGTAGGACTTTCGAAGATGATTGTATGTTTATGGATTATGTACAGTATTGGGTTTGGACTACTCGGGGTAAAGAATTTTCTATTCTTTGCTATTCTCTGTGGAATATTGGAAATTATTCCATTTCTAGGTAATATCATTGGATCGAGTTTCACCTTTATTTTTGCAGCCTTGCATGGTGCTGAACCTGCCATATTAATTGGTATTATTATTACGTACGGTGCAGTACAGTTTATTCAAACTTGGGC
>JANMMV010000316.1:0-3926 GCA_031373565.1 Saprospiraceae bacterium | reverse complement strand
GCCATGTGGTGAAAGTCGCAAAATTGGTTTATCGTGAATATCTTCATCCATGCCATATATATTAGTATAGGTATGATGTAAAACGTTATGCTGAACAATCCAAGTAAACTTGCTTCCACCAACTAAGTATATAGAGCGCCCAAGCATGCGATTTAAGAATTTGTTATTGGAGTAAGCACCATGATTTGCATCATGCATTACGCCCATACCCATACCCGAAGCGCCGACTCCCATAAGTGCCCAAAACAAAAATGTAGCCCCAAGCGGCAAAACATTAGTAAGTATGAGCACAAAAGGACCAACATATAAGGTTAGCATGACCAACGTTTTAACAATCATGCGCCAATCGCCGGTCTTTTCAATCTTATTATCTTCGAAATACTGATTAACTCTTCCGCGCAGTGTTGCGAAAAACTCAGTTCTAGGTCTTTCTACGAATTTTACTTTCCCTTTCATTGATGATTTTTGCGATACAAAAGTAAGTGTTAACTAATTATTTAACTAAACCATAACTGGTGATTAATATCACACTATAGCTATAACACTTTAATTGGCAAATGTTTCAATAAATAGAACCTTTGTGCAAAACTTTTAGTTCAATCAATCAATTTCCACCATACTGTTGCTTGATTTTTTACGATCATGCTCCATCAGGTAAAGTTTGCGCAAACGAATATTAACAGGTGTTACTTCTACCAACTCATCATCATCTATGTATTCCATTGCTTCTTCGAGCGTCATGCGGTGTGGAGGTGCAAGGCTAACCTTGTCGTCGCTTCCACTGGCGCGCATGTTTGTGAGTTTTTTGGTCTTGGTAATATTTACCACTAAGTCGTTGTCGCGGCTATGTTCGCCAATAACTTGACCTTGATAAACATCTTCACCGGTTCCAATAAAGAAGAAGCCCCTGTCTTGCAATTTATCCATTGCATAGGCTATAGAAGTGCCTGTTTCGTGTACAATTAACACACCATTGATACGTGAAGGGATATCACCTTTCCATGGTTCATATGCTTTAAAACGGTGACTCATAATTGCTTCACCCTGTGTAATGTTTAACACGTTTGTTCTTAAACCGATGATACCACGTGATGGAATATTGAATTCCAAATGTGTGCGATCGCCTTTTGCATGCATGGTAATCATTTCACCCTTGCGTTTGCTTACAGCTTCAATAACCTTTCCGGCAGTTTCATCAGTAGTTTCAACTGCTAAAATTTCTATCGGCTCGCATTTTTGGCCGTCAATCATTTTAACAATAACCTTTGGCTGACCAAGTTGGAGTTCATATCCTTCTCGACGCATTGTTTCAACTAAGATACCTAAGTGGAGGATACCGCGACCAAAAACCATAAATGAGTCGGCGCTATTTGTAGCTTCGATACGTAAAGCGAGGTTTTTCTCAATTTCCTTGTGTAAACGATCGCGTAAGTGGCGGCTGGTAACGAATTTACCTTCTTTACCGAAGAACGGTGAGTCGTTGCTTTTAAACAACATGCTCATTGTTGGTTCATCGATTGGAATACCAGGCAAAGCTTCAGGAAATTCGAAATCGGCAATAGTATCGGCAATTTCGAAGCCCTCAACGCCTGTAACAGCGCAGATATCGCCACAAGTAACTAAATCTGTTTTTATTTTTCCAAGACCTTCAAATACGAACAAGTCTTTGATACGTGTTTTCACTAAAGAGCCATCGCGTTTCACTAAAGTAACGGGTTGACCGGCCTTCACGGAGCCGCGTGCAACTCTGCCTACAGCAATACGACCTATATAACTTGAAAAATCGATGCTGGTAACTTGCAATTGTGTAGTTCCTTCAACAATTTTCGGTGCAGGAACATGGTTGATAACCATGTCGAGTAATGAACTAACATCTGTAGTTTGCACTTTATAATCATCGCTCATCCAACCAAATTTAGCAGAACCATAAACGGTAGGAAAATCAAGCTGGTCTTCAGTTGCACCCAAATTAAACATTAGGTCAAACATAGCCTCATGTACCTCATCAGGCTTACAATTGTCTTTATCAACTTTATTAATCACCACACAAGGTTTAAGGCCGAGTGCAATTGCTTTGCTTAAAACGTAACGAGTTTGTGGCATTGGCCCTTCAAAGGCATCAACCAACAATACCACTCCATCTGCCATTTTTAATACCCTTTCTACTTCACCACCAAAATCGGCGTGACCAGGGGTGTCTATCACATTAATTTTTACGCCTTCGTAAGTAACAGAAGCGTTTTTACTAAAAATGGTAATACCACGTTCTCTTTCAAGATCGTTGCTATCCATTATCAATTCACCAGTTTCTTGGTTATCTCTGAACACTTTGGCGGTGTGCAAAATATTGTCAACAAGGGTAGTATTACCATGGTCAACGTGTGCAATAATTGCAATGTTTCTTATCCGCATAAATCCTCTTTTCCTTGCGGAAAAATTAAAAAATGAACAATTTACTGAGAAATAATACCCTTAAAAAGGGGATACAATCTCAATTTGGCGGCAAAAGTACGTATAAAAGAGCGGTTACGGCTATTTACCTTGTGATTATTGTGTTATATAAACGACTTGTATGAGAAAATGATGGTATAATACCTTAGGCAAAGGTGAGAAAATGGATACTAGCGTACTTTTTGGTAATTAATGAATTTGGATTAAGGATTAACATTTTTTAAAAAAGGAAAAACAAAAGCACCAATAAATAGTACTACAAAAGCTGCTCGATAGTTAACGGCAATATATTTTGGGTGGGCGGGCTTTAAAAAATTGTAGCCCATAATAGCAACAATAGCTACACCAATAAATGAGTTGTAAAACGGAAAGTAGTAAATAGCCGCATGGCATGCCACCGCAAGGAGGCCCAATATAATACCCATTACATTTCCGTAGGGGTTGTACATTTTCATGAAGAATAATTTAAGAGCGGTGAAATACTTGAAATAACGTGTATAAGATAATGCAATAAGCCTTATCACCAACAAATTTTTAGGATTTATTCAAAATATCCGCTAGCGTAATTTGTTTTATATCTCCAGGCATCATGCCATCAATAGTTAATGCTTCCATGCTATGCCTTATAAGCCTAAGTGTTGGAAAGCCAACTGCAGCGGTCATTTTTCTTACTTGCCTGTTTTTTCCCTCAGTAAGGGTAATGCTTATCCAAGGTGCTGGAATATTTTTTCGGAATCGAATGGGTGGGTTTCTTTCTGGAACATTAGGGGCAGTTGTAAAAATAGCTGCCTTGCAGGGTAAAGTTTTATATTGTTTCCCTTCTACTGTAATTACTGTACCGTTAATTAATTTTTCAATTTCCGTTTCTGATATATTACCATCTACTTGCACCCAATAAGTTCGCTGGTGTGCATATGTTGGATGCAATAATTTTTTATTTAAGCTGGTGTCGTTGGTTAGTAGCAGCAAACCTTCACTATCATAATCAAGCCTGCCAACAGGGTATACGTCCTTTTCTACCGAAAAATAATCTTTTAAACAAAGCTTTTCACCCTCGCTACTGAATTGCGAAAGCACTTGAAATGGTTTGTAAATAAGGTAATATTTATGCATGCTATAAAAAACAAAAGCCACTAATAATTATCAGCGGCTTTGTTATATGAATGGGTTAGTAAGTAATGGGAATTTGTAATCCCCTTCACAATATTAGCGAGAGTTTTTTCCACATACAAATAAATGCAAAAGAATTTTATGCACAATTTTTTTAGTAGATGTTAATTAGTATAAAGCGTTGTAGTTATTTACTCTTTTTTATTTGCACACAAAAGTATTTTTCATGTTGGATATAGAATAAGGATAAACGCTGAATCTACTGTAAACACTAGCTTTCAGCCAAAGGCTTGTACTTGTTGCTATCATTTTTTTATTACTACCATATCAGTAGTACATTTGATAAATTTTCAAAAAATATTTCA
>JANMMV010000235.1:0-7434 GCA_031373565.1 Saprospiraceae bacterium | reverse complement strand
TTAAGTGATAATAAATTAAATGGCCAAATTCCAAATTTTGATTTACCTATTATTCAAAATTTGGATTTATCCAATAATCAACTTACTGGAAATATTCCTCAACTCGACTTACCGCTAATAAGAACATTATTTTTAAATAGGAACAATTTAACAGGATGTATTCCTAAAATATTTAAAAATTATTGTAGTGCAAATACAATTGTAAGAATTTCCGAAAACTCTAGTCTGAACACTCAATCATGGGATGATTTTTGTAATCTCGGTGAGGGAAATTGTTACGAATGTGAAGCTCCTGTTATTGCTGATAAAATACTAGCTTTTAAAATAAATGAGACACATGATGTTAATCTTTTGGAAGGTGGTTACGTACCTGATACCTTTAGTATTAAGATGGTAAATATCAAAAATGATCTCTTGGACAAAAAAGATTTGGATTCATCTGGTATTTTTACTTTTAGGATCAAAGAACATTTTTTTGGTACCATCGATGTAGAATTTGAAGTTTGCGGACAGCCTTGTAATAAGTGCTCTAAAGTGACACTGTCGATCAGGGATAATTATGTACCATATATTGTACCTACCTCAGTTATCACTCCAGATGGTGATGGTCGCAATGATGTCCTCCGGTTCAATGATGAGGCAGCAATATTTGATTCCGAGTTGCAGATTTACAACAGGTGGGGAGATCGTATCTTTCAGAAAATGGAATACAATAATGACTGGACAGCTGATGGATATCCTGGAGGCATATACTTCTACGTTTTAAAGGTCAAAGATGTGGTACTCAAGAATACATTAACTATAATAAAATAAAACCATAAAATTTTGTTCATACACCAATCTAAGCAGTTCGTACAATAATAGGAATGTAAGGTGATTTCATGAAGTACTTTTGGGTTATTAATTAATCATAAAAATATTTTATCATGAAAACACCATTTAAAACAATTAACAACAAAAACATCTATGCACTAATGATTGGGTTCTTTGTATCATTTTCAGTTATGTCTTGTACTTCAGATGAAGTATCTACAAAAGATAGCACTAATGAAAATAGATATGAAGGTATGTCTGCAGATCAAATTATTAGCACATTGTCTGATTCATTCGAATTGGATGGATTGAAACTTGTAACACCAGAAGAGTACAATTCTTATCCTAAGATCGACATGGAAGATGTAAAAAGCCTTGGAGATGGAGTGTTGGAGACACGGTCATCTTATTTAAGATTACCTACTGTCCCAGTAGGTAATCAAGGTACCGAAGGATCATGTGTTGCATTTGCAGCTGGTTATTTGGGATCTACTTATGTTATTAAAAACAATAAAAATTTTTTGGTTGAACCAAGGAGTCCCGAGTATCTTTATAATTCTACAAAAGTACCTGGGAATTGTGGTACTGGAACATATATGAGAAATGCATTGGATTTTTTGTTGGATAAGGGAATATGTGGCTGGTCGCGAATGCAATACTCCGATCAAAATGGCTGCTCTGTAAAACCTAACGCACAGCAATTGGCATATGGTCTATATGGCAGGTTAACATCTTGGCGTACCTTTACAAAATCAGTAGAAAATATTAAAATAGTTTTAAATTCTAAGTTGCCCGTTTTAGCGGGAATGAGTTTGTACCAAAGTTTTTACGACCAGACATTGAAATCTCCATATATCTACAAATCAGTTTCTGGTAACAGAATAAATGGACATGCATTTAATATAGTTGGTTATGACGATGCAAAAAAAGCCTTTATATGTCAAAATTCATGGGGTACATCATATCAAGACAAAGGCAACTTCTATATTGCATATAGTCTAATAGCTAATTTAGAAATGGAGTTGTATATCCTTCATCCTTACGTTAATCTTTCGGGTAGGTGGAGAGCAAAGGGTTACACATGTGATAATAAAATTATCCAGGAAGAAATCATAGAGATAGATCATAAAGCTATGGCTGTATATTCGACCACCGCAGTCACTTCCTTTACCGCCAAGAAAATAACAGGTGATCCATGTGTTCCTGCTGGTAAAATAACTTTTAGAGGAGATTTTAAAAATAAGGGTGTGAACGAAGATATTACTTTTACCACTGGAAATCCCGCTAATCCTGCTTGTTGTACCGCAAAAGGTACCCTTAATTTTAAAGACGGATTAATTACTATAAAAACGGCTGGATTACCAACAATCACTCTATATCCTATTCAATAATCTCCAAAATAAAATCAAATCATGAAAACAATATCAGGAATATTTTTAATACTTATTGTTTTGTTTGGTTGCTCAAAAAATGGCTTAAACAGTAATTACATCGATTCATACACAATGGCTTTATAATAGATAAGTAACTTTTACCTTTGAATCAGAAATATTTTAAACCAAACTTTAAATAATAAAATCATGGAAGACAAGAATTTAAACACTAAGAAGATAGTTTCATCAGCAAGTGATAAAGGAGCTATTGGACCAAATGCTGGTCCAGAATCTGAAAGTGGAACTGAGTTTCAAAATCAAGATAAACCGCTTGGCATTAATACAGCTGTGATTGGTGGAATAGCAGGAACTGCTCTAGTTGTTGGTGGAGCGATATATCTATCAGCTAACGATGGAGAGAAAGGGCAAGAATTGTATAGTTATGTTTTTGGTGATGATAAGCGTACTATCGAAACCCCTACAACAGAAGCTCCTGAAAAATTATATGATAGTGGGGGAGAGGTTGTATATACGCATAGTCCAGGAAGTGAACAAAATCTTTCAAGCTTTGGCCTAGCATTTAAAAGCGCAAGAGAAGCTGGATTGCCCCAATTTGACTGGGAAGGAAAACCTTATCATACTAAGTTAAAAGAAGAAGTGATCGATTTTATACCCAGCCGATCTGTCTCACAGCAGGAATTTGCTGGTCTAGAACAAAGAGTAGATGCCGTAGAAATAAAACTAGAAGAATTTCCTACACCTATCGAAGTTAACACGATTGAGGGAGAAACAAGGGTAGCATCTGAAGTCATTGAAAAACCAGAGACAGATGAGTTTGGAGTGGTCGTTGATGATTCAGAATCGACAACTACACAAAATATTTATGGTTCTCTTGATACAAATAATGATGGTAAAATTGATATGGTGGTCGTCGATAAAAATAGCGATGGTATGGTTGACGCTATTCAAGTTGATGAAAATTTCGACGGCAAATTTGAAATATTCATGAGTAACGATAATAATGATGCTTCAGTTGACAGTATGATCCAAGATGTTGATGGCAATGGTATTGACCAAAATGATGTTGTCGAACCGGTGAATTTTGAGTTCAATATGAGTGATTACCAATTGTTAGATGAGACAGACCCAGCTGCCGGCGAATTGGATGTATTAGACAACTTACTTTAATTTTTAAACACCAAAAGAGAAATGAAAATGAAAAATAGGAAAGATTTGGCCACCTCAGTAATGTATATCTTACCAGGATCAATGTTTCAAGAAATGAATGGATTTAATGAAGGTATTCCAGCTACATTATTGACTTTGTTTGGTTGCGGCTTGGGCATAGTAGGTTTAAACATGTTACACGGGAACTTAGATGATCAAGGATCCAAGGGATTGAGTATGTTGAAAACGGCCATATTCATATTTATTGTTGCCGTTCTTATTGACAATATCCCATTTTTAGGTGTACTGGCTACAATAGGTTTGATTTGTGCATTTGGATTACAACTGTATGGCTTATCATTATTAAAAAGTTCAACAGTTTTTACAAGCACTGGAAAAGATGGAATTCTATACTTGATGATCGCAATGGGCTTGGCCCTCGTCGCATCGGTTTTGGGTTTGGTGCCTTGGTTTGGAGGTTACTTGTCTTCGTTTGCTATTGTAGGCGTGCTAGTGCTTCTTTTCTTTGGGTGGCTTAAAGTATATGAAGACATTATAATGGAAAAGATATAACTAAGACAAAGTAGTACTTAAATCAATAAACTAAATGGAATAGAACTTGCTAGTAGCGCTTTTCAAGCCAATAAATTTCTGATCTTAAATATTTAATTTTAACCAATAAATCTAAAATACAAATGAAAACATATATAAAAATCCCCTTCATCTTGATCGTATTAGCGTCGATGTTTACGGCTTGTGAACCAGTAACTCCAGAAGATGATCCATCGTCTCAGCACTGTGCTAATTATTTCCCCAATGTACCGATCGTTGGTGGAGGAGTCAGTAACTACAAGTCTTATAGGAATAATCATTACAAATTTAGTATTACAGCTGATGGAACAGTTTTAGATATTAAAGTTGAATTTAAAGGTACAAACGGCAGAATTTATCTATTAAATAGTGCGGGAGATTATTTGACCTCTTCATATGACGGAGTTTCGAATAGCCTGACCGCATATGAATTTCAAAAATCAGGTACGTATTTTATTGTAATTGCGAGTGAAAATACTGGAGATTATAATCTTCAAATTTGCGGAAGCTTGGCGGATCTAAATCCCATTCCTTCTGATAAATTAAGTTTTAATGACCAGGTGATAACTGAAGGCGGAGGTATTAGTTCATATAAATCGTGGAGAAACTTGCATTATTCTTTTGAGGTAACGGAAAATACTTCAGATGTTGATTTTATTGTAAAATCCAACAAAACAAATTGCAGAATATATCTTTTAAACAGTGCGGGCGATTATGTAACTTCCAGCTATGATGGAACTAATGCATTAATTTCACCATATCAGTTAAACAAGGGGATTTATTCAATCGTTGTTGCAAGTGAAGAAGGAAAAGAAACTAGTTTTGGCTTAGACATTTTCTGTAAGAAAGCGATAGTTAAAAATCAAAAACTGATCGCATCTTCAAAATTCAGCAAAAAAGTAGGCTCGCTAAACTTGGGGGGTGGGATTAACGAATATAAATCTCCACTTAGTAAGAAATTCAATTTTAGTGTCCTCGAAAGATCGCATATAGATTTAGTTGCTTCAAGCTCCGGTCTAAATCATAGAATATACATATTAAACAGTGCGGGCGATTATGTAACTTCCAGCTATGTTGGTGTCCAAAGCAGTGTTGCACAATATGAACTAAATGTAGGTTCTTATACTGCTGTGATTACAGGTGATAAAGACAAAAATGGTACTTTTGATGTTAAGCTACATGGGAAAGCGGGAGCAATCACCGATCTGCAGCCCAAATAATGGTTAGGTCGTCTGATTTCTAAACAAAATGGCTATTACACTTCACTATAAGGGTAATAGCCATTATTATTTACGAGCAATGACAGGACAACTAGGTACAAAATCTACTTTATACAGCTATTTATTCGATTCATACAGTTTCATTCCACGCTTAGTCAATCCAGATGTAGTTTTGTAGTATAATTAGTCAAACATCTTTTAACATTTAAACAAATAACAATGAGAACTTTTAATTTTACATTTACAACTTTCTTAATTCTTCTTATCATTATCTGCATAGCCCCAACTACGGCAAAAGCACAAGGAAAGGATTTTTCAATAGAGACTATCAGCGCCAAATGCAAAGGAATCAAACGTGAAGATAAAGTACGTATTACTGTCACAAGATTCTCAGTGAGCTCAAGAGCAGCACAGGCAACCGGTCAGTTTGGTGAAGAGTTAACTGCTATTATGACCAATGCCCTACAACAGACCAATTGCTTTAGAGTATTAGAAAGTACCAAAAACAAAGCTGATCTGGAAGATGAGGCAGGATACAATGAATCTGGCGCCACTATCGGTAATGGACCACAAAGAGGCAAACAAATGGGTGCACAGGCCATCGTAACTGCCGAGATTACAGAATATAATGATGGCAATAATTCTGTTTCTTTTGCTGGTCTAAGTGTAGGGAATGCAAAAGCCAAAATTGGGGTGATTGTTAAGGTTATTGACCCTGAGACGAGAGATATTTTATGGTCAAAATCTATCAATGGCATTGGGAAAAAAGGCGGATTTACTGGAGCACGTTTGTTTGGGTTCAACTTTGCAGGAAGCACCACAGTGAGTGAAGCTATGAGTGCGGCGATAGAAGACTTAACCTTAAAAACTGTCGAACTTATGGTTAACGAAAAAGAGGAAATAATAGGCCAATTGCCAGATCCGTCCATTGGTCTAGCCGCCGCCAAAGTATGGAATAAAGAAAATTGTAACATGCTCAGAGGTGTCAACTCTCCAAAAGTAATGGTAATAATCCCAGAATATCATATACAAAGTCCAATTCCTGATCCAGCGGGGGAAACCGAAGTAATTCGAAAACTACTTGAGGCAGGATTCAAAGTAGTAGATCCTTCCGTTTATGCTACTATTAGAAGTGGTGTTAAATTTAAAGAAGCTGTTAGGGATCCAATGGCAGCAGTTGCTTTAGGAAGAGAATTTGGTGCTGATATTGTTATATTTGGAGAAGGGTTTAGTCAAAGGGCTAGTATCGAAGGCAAGACTGTAACTTGTAGAGCTAGAGTAGAGGCCAAAGCAGTTCGTACAGATAATGCAGAAATACTTGCTACCAATGGAATGCAAGCGGGTGCACAAGATCTGGCAGAATCAACAGGAGCAAAAGCAGCATTAAGAAATGCAGCATCTTTACTTGCAGATTATTTTCTTGGCCAATTGTGTGCTTCAACAATCCAATTTGAAAAAGTGAGTCCTGTAAAAACAGTTAAAAAAACCGTTAGCAAAGTAGGTGCAACCTCTACAAGAATAGAGCTTACTAACGTCAACTTCTCAAAGTTATCCACTTTTACCACTAAGTTATCTGCCAATAGTTCAGTTGAAACAATCAGTAATAAACAAATGAAAAATGGCGTGGCTACCATGACAATCACACATACAGGGTCAGTGAGTCAATTATTGAAAACAATAGCAAGTCTAGGTTCTATGTACGCCGCAAAAGCAACTTCTAATTCGGAGATAAGGGTAGCGATCAAATAATTTGGAAAGGAATAATTTGCGACAAAAAAGCTGCTAAATTTCAAAGTGGTTTTGTAATGGTTAAGGGTTTGGGACGCTAGTTCGGAGCCCTTTTTTTTGTTTGCACTGGAAAATTACGTTGACTTTGTGGTTGGGCTTCAACTTTATTTCAAGTCTGCTTTTAAGTTTCAGATGTGGTTTGTACAGATGCAAGCAAAGGACATCATCAAAATAAAAATTGATAAACAGCAAACGTTTGTGGTGTCAGCATTATCAAGATTTTGAGCAATTAATCTCGACTGGTATGTAAAATCTTTTGTGACCGTAAGAACCTAGGTATTCTAGTTATTTTGAAATAATATAAACGATAAAAATCGTAGTAATTAGTATATTTTATGAAACGAATCCATTAATTTTACTTTTATTTTTCACTACCTTAAAAACTATAACAATGACACTCCTAAAACTGAATACTTATGCAGTTAAATATTATATTATTGAAAATGCTTTCAGTGAGAATGGAGAAAAAAAAATATTTTTTT